>DASZWV010000181.1:0-1669 GCA_035546115.1 Phycisphaerales bacterium | reverse complement strand
GCCTCGCATCGGTGGGAGGCGGCGGACGTTTGCGCCCACTCCCGGATCACGGGCGGGGACGCCCGTGCCACCCCCCCCACTGCCGATGATCCACATGGCGACTCGGTTGTTGTTGACGAGGCCGAGGTAGCCGAGGGCCATGGCGGTGCGCTGGGCGAAGAGGAGCTTGCTGGGCGTGCCGGCATCCATACTGGCGGAGGCGTCGAGGACGATGTGCAGGGCGAGGTCCTGCTCTTCCTGGAAGACCTTGATGAAGAAGCGGTCGAGGCGGGCGAAGACGTTCCAATCGACGTGGCGGAGGTCGTCGCCGTGGACGTACTGGCGGAAGTCCTCGAACTCGACCGACCGGCCGCGGGCCTTGGAGCGGCGCTCGCCCTGCATCTTGCCGGGCAACATGCGACGCGTGGAAAGATCGAGCTGGTCGAGCGCGCCGGCGAGGCGCGGCGAGATGAGCTCGTCGGGGGTGAGGGGTTTGCGGGTGCCGGAGGAGGCGAGCATGACGAATGGGATTTATAGGTCCAATAGGACCCATGGGACCTATCGCCGCGAATCCCGGATCGCCCGGAAATCCTCCGCCGGCAGATTGTCCGCGTATTCCCACACCGTCACGGGCAGATGCTTGACCCCCCACTGCCGCGCCCTCGCGTCGGTCGGGAACAGCACATCCAGCTTCAGGCCCTTGATCGCCCCGCCGCGGTCGAGCACGGGGATCACGTGCCCATCGTCGTAGCCCGGGACGGAGATCATGGATCCGAGCGGGAGGACGCGCGAGTCGGCCGCGGCCAGGTGCATGGCGTTGGTGCCGACGTTGTGCACGCTCGACGTCAGGCCGCGCGCGTTGGGGCCGCAGGACTTCTCGTCGGGCGAGTAGGCGGTGACGCGCATCTGGATGGTCCGAACGGGGCGGATCAGGCGGCCGTTGAAGTAGCGGTCCTCGATCGACGGCGCGAACACCGGCTCGAGGACCCGATCGACGGGCGCCTCGACCGGGCGCACGCTCACCTCGTCATCGCTGGCGAGCCTGATCGCGCGCGGAGCGTCGGCGGGCTCGCCGGCTTCCCGGGCCGCGGGGAGGCCGCCCTCCACGGAGGCCAGCGGCGTCATCCCTTCGGTCGCGATTCGTCCGGACCGCGCCGTGCTCTCCTTCGTCACGATCGCCGAGAGGGCGACGAGCACGACCACGCCGATGAACCCCGCCGCGCGCAGCACACCGCCCCGCGAGCGACGCCGGCGCAGCTCGGCCAGGAGTTGTGAGCGGTCCGTGCTCATGGGCGTTTGGAGTTCGCGGCGGATCGCGGCCGCCGTCACACCAGCATACCGAAAAACCGATCGGCAGGTTGGGCACCCCGGATGGGGTGTGGATGCATCGCGGAATGGCCGCCGCTGGGCGGCGTTTCTCGCCCGATTGGGGGAGTCTCGACAGCCGTCGGCGACGACAAGCCCGCATCTCGTCACGTCGCGGCGGTCGCCAGGTTCTCCGGCAAGCCGAGCCGAAGGCGAAGGTCCGCCCGCAGCCGCTCGACCTCTGCCTGCAGGTGCGCGAGCCCCGCATCCGAGCCCATCGCCTTGAGATCTTCGAAGGCGATCGGCGTTCCGAACGAGACGCCGACGCGATGGCCGAACAGGTGCGGCATCCTGTTCCCGCGCGGCCAGGCGTCGTAGCACCCCT
>DASZWV010000180.1:0-6599 GCA_035546115.1 Phycisphaerales bacterium | reverse complement strand
AAAGAGGTGCTTGCGGAGGATCGCCGCGATCTCGATCGGAGCGCACGCGAGCGTGACCCGCGGGCCGAAGCGGCGCCGCGGCGCGTCGGGATACGCGACGATGGGCGCGGGTTCGGCCGCGTGGTCGTCCTCCTCGGATCCGGCGAGTTGCGGGCTCGTGCCGCGCTGCAGCGGCCGCGGCGTGTCCCCCTCGACCTCGACCCAGTAGGCGTACATGGAATCGCCGCGCTCGGTGTGCCCGAGGGTCTGCGAGACCATGGCCTGCGCGCACGCGGCGATCTCGCTGGCGCGCTTGGCCAGGGAGGAGAGTTCGAGCCGCTCGCTCTCATCCTCGATCCCCTCGCGGATGCGCCGGAGGCAGACGGCCAGCTCGGTCATGATGGGCGAGAGCGGGTTGTCGATCAGATCCGGCTGGCGCATGCGCCCGGGGGCGCTGCCGCCGCGCCCGGATTCTCGCCAGAACGCGAGAAGATCCTCGAAGAAGTGCGTGCAGGCGTTGTCGGCGCGCTGCACGAGCGTCAGGGCCTGGTCGACGATGCCCGCGTTGCTGATCTGCAGGGATCGCTCGAGCAGATACCCGCGCCGACGCTTCGGCGAGTACAGCGTGCGGAGCAGCCGCATGACCCGCGGCATGGAGAGCGACAGCCCGAAATGCTCGCACGCGGCATCCTCAAGGCCGTGGGCCTCATCAAAGATGACATGGTCGTAGTTGGGAAGGATGGCCTTGATCTGGCCGGGATTCTGTTTCGTTTGCCTGGAGGACGGCTCGGTGTCCGGTTGCCCCGTTGCCAGATCCACGGCGTGCCGCGTCCGCAGCGCAAGATCCGAAAAGAACAGCGCATGGTTGCAGATGATCAGGTTGGCCTTCTCCAGCTCGCGCCTCGCGGCCTGGTAGAAGCACTGCTGATACTGCGGGCACTTCCGCCCCATGCAGTTGTCCGAATCCGATCGAACGTGGTCCCACACCTCCGGGCGCTGCAACACCGGGAGCGAGCTCAGCGTCCCATCCGTCGTCGTGTACGCCCAGTTCTCGATCGCCGTGAGCGCGGCGTGCGACTCCGCATCCGGGAGAATCGTGTGCGCCCGCTGGCCGGCCAGCTTCAGGCGGCGGATGGACAGGTAGTTGCCGCGTCCCTTGGCCAGGATCGGGATGAGCTGCGTCACCGGAGCGCCCGAGTCGTTCCCCCACGCGTCGAGCGTCGCCGCCAGCAGCGGAACGTCCTTGCTGATGAGCTGCTCCTGCAGCGCGATCGTGGAGGTCGCGATGACGACCTTCTCGCCGCGCCGGATGCACCGCAGAATCGCCGGGACGAGATACGCGAAGCTCTTCCCGACGCCGGTCCCAGCCTCAACCAGCAGGCGGTCCCGCCCTTCGAGAGCCTGCTCGACGGCCTCGGCCATGCGGACCTGCTCAGGGCGGGATTCGTGCGCGGCGGCCCCAAGGCGCAAGCGCATCGCCGCGGCAATCGGGCCGTCGTGGGCTAGGAGTTCGGACGTCGTCAGGGGCACCGGAGAAGCGTAGATAGGGATGGATGCACCGCCCGCAACCCCGAGCCCGGAAGCCCATATGCGAAGAGGCCATGTCCATCTTCTTTTCAGTCGATGACCAGCCGCGCTGCAAATACTGCCGCAACGCGCTCCCCTCATACTCGATGAGCGGGCACTGTCCGCACTGCGGCCACTGGTACGCCGTGGAGCGGGCGACCATCGAGCCGAGCCGAACGCGCGCTATCGCGCTCCTGGTGCGGTCCCGCCCGATGCGGGCCCTGCACGTGTCGGCGGTGTGGACGGGCGTCGCGGCGGCCGTGCTGATCGTGGGGAACGCGACGGTGGTCGTCCTGATCGGACGGATGGCGCTCAAGTCGCTCTGGCGCGCGTGCGGGATGCAGTGGTGAGGGCCCGCCGCTCGGGCGGGCTGCCGCCAAAGCGGCGGCGAGCGCACTCCGCCACGGCCCCTACTTCCGCGCCCGCTTGATGCCGAGCGGAACCCGCGACGGCTCGCCATCGCGGCGCGGATACAGCCGCGGCGTGCGGATGGTCTTCTCCATGACCACGAGCCTTCCCGTCGGCGTGTCGAGCGTCTCGACGTGGCGCAGGCCCACCATGCCCAGCGCCGGGCCCGCCTCCTCGACTTCCTGCGCCGCCTTGGCGCCCTTGACGGCGATGACGACGCCGTGCTGCCGCACGAGCGGAGCGCACAGCTCGGCCACGATCGCGAGGTGGCCCAGGGCGCGAGCCATCGCGACGTCGTACTTCTCGCGGTGCGAGCGATGATCCTGCCCGATCGCCTCGGCGCGGGCGTTGAGCACGCGGGCATTGGTCAGCCCCAGCGTCGCGATCGTCCGCTCAAGAAACGCGGCCTTCTTGCCCGTCGCCTCGACGAGCGTGAAGCGCACGTCGGGCATCACGATCGCGAGCGGGATCGCCGGCACGCCGCCCCCGGAACCGACGTCGGCGACGCTGAGGTGGGTTGTCTCCGCGCCGGCCGCCGCCGGCTGCGGACTCACCGATGCGATCACCGGCACCAGCGCGAGCGCATCGAGGATGTGCCTGTCCCACGCCTGCGCGGGGTCGGTGATCGCCGTGAGGTTGGTGGTCTCGTTCGCGTGAAGGAGAAGCGCGAGAAACCGTCCGAGCCGTTCCAGATCGCTCGGCTCGAACTCGACGCCCAGCGCACCGACGCGCTCCACAAAGCCGGGCGGTGGTGCGAGGGGAGCAATCTGGGGCGCGGCGTCCGGCATCGCCGAGTCTACGAGGTTCGCCGCATGGGCCCGAAAAAGGGTCCCAATCAAAATACGTACGCCCATGAAACCGCCTCCCCCATCACCTATCGTGGCCTTTGGCAACGTGTTTGCATTTCTGGCTTCGACCGCAGGCTCCCGGAGCGATTCATGCTTGGAAAGGTCTTCAAGGCGTACGACATCCGGGGCACGTATCCCGACCCGCTCGATGAAAAGATGGCGTGGCAGATCGGCTACGGCGTGAGCAAGTTCCTCCTGAGCGATGCCGCGCACGCCGGGGAAACCAGCCCCATGATGCACAACATCGTGGTGGGGCGCGACATGCGCAAGAGTTCTCCGGGCCTGACCAAGGCCCTTATTCAGGGCATCAACGACCAGGGCGGCAACGTGGTGGATGTGGGGCTGGTCGATACGAGCTTCATCTACTTCGCCGTGAACCACCTGGACTGCGCCGGCGGCGTCATGTGCACGGCCAGCCACAACCCGCCGCAGTACAACGGCTTCAAGGTCTCCAAGCGCAAGGCCAAACCCGTCGGTGAAGCGACCGGACTCGCGGAGGTCCGCAAGCACGCCGCCATGGTCGACAAGGCGACGATGGTCTCGGCCGGCGGCCGGACCGAGCAGCGGAACCTCTGGGAGGCCTACGCCCAGCACGTCCGGGCGTTCCTCGATCTCTCGGACGACTGGGACAAGCGCAGCAAGCTCAAGGTCGTGATTGACGCCTCCAACGGCATGGCCGGCACGATGATCCCGCAGGTGTTCGGCAAGAAGTCGCCGCTCGGGCCGGTCCAGGGCTTGGAGATCGTCGAGCTGAACTTCGACAACTCCAAGGGCGAGTTCGTGCACGAGCCGAACCCACTGGTCGCCTCCAACCTGCGGCAGCTGCAGGAAAAGGTGGTCGCCGTCGGGGCCGACTGCGGCTTCTGCTACGACGGCGACGCCGACCGGTGCGTGGTCGTGGATGAGAAGGGGGAGATCGTCGGGTGCGACCACCTGACGGCGGCGATGGCCCCGTGGTTCATCAAGAAGGCCGGCAAGGGCGCCCCCCCTCCGGCGGTCGTCTACGACCTGCGCTCGACCAAGGCCGTGCCGGAGGACATCACCAGGGCCGGGGGCGTGCCGGTCCGCTCGCGCGTCGGGCACGTGTTCATGAAGAGCGCCCTGGCCGAGAAGCACGCGGTCTTCGGCGGCGAACTCTCGGGCCACTTCTACTTCCGCGACAACTTCAACGCCGACTCCGGCGCGATCGCCATGTGCGTCGTGCTCACGATGCTCAAGACCAGCGGCAAGAAGATGAGCCAGCTCGTCGCCCCGGCCAAGCGCTACGTGCAGTCGGGCGAGATCAACTTCACCATCGAGGACAAGGACGGCGCGCTCGCCAACCTGCGCAAGATGGCCCTCGCCTGGTCGCCCAGCGCGCAGATCGACGAGCTCGACGGCGTCACGATCGACGCCTTCGACAAGCCCTCATCCCAGCACGGCGGCTGGTGGTGCAACGTCCGCAAGAGCAACACCGAGCCGCTCCTGCGGCTCAATCTCGAGGCCAAGGACAAGAAGACGCTGGACCTGATGCTCGGCAAGATCTCGCCCCTGCTCGGCATCCGGGTCGATCACTGAGCACCGCTGTCAGGGTGTCCAAGTGTCCGGGCGTCGATCGCCACGCCCCTCGAAACCTCGGCGCCTCGACACGTCGGCACCTCCTTTATGAACCTCCAGCAGTTCCTAGACCACTGGAAGATCGTCGAGAACCCCTTCCGGGGCGAGGAGGCCCGTCAGGACCCGGTGTTCCTGCGGCTCGAGGCCGCGAGCCAGGCCGGGCTGGAAGCAAGCCCCCCGACCGACGCCGCCGCCAAGCCGGCCAACGGCGCCCCCGCAACCGGCGCAGGCCAGAGCCTCGGCCCCGGCGTGACCTCGCACTCGGATTTCGAGAAGATCGCCGGCGACTTCACGCAGCCGTCGACCGCGATCGTCTTCGGCGAGAAGGGCTCCGGCAAAACCGCGATACGCCTGCAACTCGCCGACCGCGTCCACGCCTACAACGCGCACCACCCCACCGAGCGCTGCCTGTGGATCGGCTACGACGATCTGAACCCCGTGCTGGCCAGATTCCTCGAGCGCGCCAAGGTCGACAAGAAGCCGGACCTCACCGCGACGCTCGGCAAGCTGCGCCTGGTCGATCACATCGACGCGATCCTCACGCTCGCGGTGCCGGCGATCGTGGACGTCCTCCTCAAGCAGCACGCGGCCAGGTCGACCAGCGGCGGACTCCCGCCCGTCACCGTCACCCTTCCCGCCTCAGACGAGCCGCGCAAGGCGATCAGGAAGATGGACCCCTCCGTGCGCCGAGACCTGCTCGCGCTGCAGGTCGCCTACGACCGCCCGGACGTCTCGGCCGGGGCCGAGAAGCGCACGCAGAAGCTGCGCAACGCCCTGCGCATCATGCCCCCCTGGGGCGCGATGGTCTGGACGCTGCTGGTGCTCGTCGGCTGGATGCCCGCCGCGGCGTGGATCTACCTCGCCTGGCAGCAGAAGCGACTGTCCTTCGACATGGCGGTCCTCACGCACGCCGACAGCGTCTGGTGGACGATCGCCGGCCTGCTGGGGCTCTACCTGCTGGTGCTGCTCAAGCGCTCGGTGTGGGACCGGCTGAAGTACATCACCCTCGGCCACCGGCTGCGCAAGCAGATCCGCGTGAGCATCCGCTCCGACTCGAGCTACGGGCGCTCCATGCGGATGATCCCGCGCACGCTCGTGGACGCCGCCGTGCTCCCGATGACGAGCTCCGACGAGGTCCGCTACGCGATGCTCGAGCGGCTCAAGCGCGTGCTCGCCGTCCTCGGCTATCGCAGCATCCTCGTGGTGATCGACCGCGTGGACGAGCCCACGCTCATCGCCGGCGACCCCGACCGCATGAAGGCGGTCGTCTGGCCGATGCTGCACAACAAGTTCCTGCAGTTCCCGGGGATGGGGATCAAGATGCTCCTCCCGATCGAGCTGCGCCACCTGCTCTTCCGCGAGTCCGCCGCGTTCTTCCAGGAGGCCCGCCTGGACAAGCAGAACCTGATCGAGCGGCTGAACTGGTCCGGCGCCATGCTTCACGACCTGTGCAACGCCCGCCTGCAGGCCTGCCGGGCCCCGGGCATGACGAGCCTGCCGCTCCTGGACCTGTTCGCCGAGGACGTCACCAAGCAGGACCTGGTCGAGGCGCTCGACCAGATGCACCAGCCGCGCGACGCCTTCAAGCTGCTCTACCAGTGCCTCGTCGACCACTGCGCGAGCGTGACGAGCGACCAGTCGCAGTGGCGCATCCCGCGCGTGCTCCTCGAGACCGTCAAGAAGGCCCAGGTCGAGCGCGTCACGCAGCTCTATCGCGGCATCCGCCCGGCCTAGGCGGGCGCGAGCGCCCGAGCACCGGCCGGCCTTGCCCCCGCGTCCGATAGTCCGCCCGCACAATCGTCAAGGTCTCGCTGCGCCGTCGCGCTCCCGGACCCCGCGCGCGGGTCTCGGACTCTGCGCGGAGCGGCCCCCAGGACCGGTCGATGGATCCACGCGTCACTCCACCGCGAGGAGCCCATGGGTCATCGAGCCGTTGTTCGTGCGCTGGTTGTTGCGGGTGCCGTGCTGGCCGCGATGCTCTTCGCGCCGCGCGCCCGCGGCGTGGTCACGGGCGATCCGATGCCCGCCCCGGTGAACGGGTTCGTCGGCGCCTTCAACGGGTCGTCGTGCGTGGCCGTCGGCCCGTTCTGGTGCATCACCGCCAAGCACGTCGGCGGCTCGGTGGACCAATACGTCTACATGCAGGGCGCGCAGTACCGCGTGGTGGAGATCGTCCCCCACCCGCTGTACGACTGCGAGCTG
>DASZWV010000179.1:0-6749 GCA_035546115.1 Phycisphaerales bacterium | reverse complement strand
CATCTTGTCGCCGACCCAGTCCACGATGTCCCACCATCCGCCCTCGACGATCATCCGCTTGAACAGCGGGAGGTGCGCGGGCGTGACGTGCTCGTTGAACCGCTCGGCGTAGTAGCACGCCGCGTACATCAACTCGCGCGGGCCGCGATGCTCCGGCGGAGACATGTCGGAATCGCGCCGCGGCTCCGGGGCCTCGTCGGGCGCGTACTCGAACGGGGCGGGCCAGGCATCGGCCGGCTCGGAATCGCCTCCGTGCAGGCCGGCGTCCCAGAGCGAGAGCACGGCCGCCCGGTACGCCGACCCATCCGCCGGGGCGTGCATCTGGCACATCTGCTTGAAGACCGGCAGGCGCGCGGGGTTCTGCACCCCGTAGAACGGCTGCGACGTCTTCATATACGCGGCCATCTCGCGGGCCGTTTTCGGGTTCGCAAGCTCCGACAAGGCTCGGTGGGTGGTCTCGACGATGGACGGCTGGCCGGGAGGCATTCGGGGCTGAGGATAACCGATCCGCGGGAGATACGGCGCTTCACCCGTGCGAAGCCTGTCGGGTGCGCTGCCGTACCGAGTCCAAACCTTGCGAATACAGAGCAATGGGTGAAGATGTCGATCGTTTGCGTTCGGGGTTTCCCGGCATACCGCCGCGGAACACCCACAAGGAGATCACATGAAGCTCTCGAGGACGACTTGGACGGCGGCGGCGGTGGTGGCGTTGCTGGCGGGCGGCGTGATGGTGTGGGATGCGAGCGCGCAGCAACCGGGAAGTTCTCAGCCGACGGTGCAGCCCGGCGGCGAGGGGCGCCGGCCAGGACGAGGCCCGGGCGGCGGCGGAGCCGGAGACGGTGAGCGTGGGCCGCGAAGCAAGTGGGCCGAGGAGTTCCGCACCGAAGTTCGCGAGCACCCGAGCATGGGCCGCGCGCTCGTGGCGCTGCACGAGGCCAAGGACTACATGGAGAAGGCGTCCAACGACTTCGGCGGCCACAAGGCCGCATCGATCAAGGCCTGCGACGAGGCGATCAAGGAGTTGAAGGAGGCCATCAAGTTCGATGCGAAGCGGGAGCGCCGGACCGACAGGCCCGGCGGGAAGCCGGGAGATGCCAAGCCGGGAGATTCCAAGCCCGCCGACCCGCCGTCCGGCACGAGCGACAAGCCCTGAACGCGCACAGATTGACGTTGAAGGGCCGGTCGTCGCGAGCATGCGATCGCGACCACCGGCCCTTTTCTTTCGGAGACGTGCGGGAAGCCCGGCCAATCCCCGGGATTCCGCGGCGTCCCGACGCGGGCAGCGCGGTATCCTTCACACTTGCGTCGAGTCGTTCGCGCAATTGGAGAATACCGAATGGACCGTCCCGCTCGAATCGTGTCCTGGGCCGTTTCCGCTGTTCTGATGCTCGGCGCGGGCGCGATCGGCGCGCCGGCTTCTCCGCCCCCGACGCCCAAGCACCCGGTCACGGATGAGATCCATGGCGTCAAGATCGTGGACGACTACCGATGGCTCGAGAACTGGGACGATCCGGCCGTGCAGGCATGGTCGGCGGCGCAGAACGCCTACGCACGCTCGTACCTCGACCAGATGAAGTCGGTGGCTCCCGCCCGCGAGCGCATGACGGAGCTCGAGACCGCCGTGGGCGTGCAGTACCACTCGGTGAAGTACGCCGGCGGCAAGTTCTTCGCGAGCAAGTCGCAGCCGCCCAAGCAGCAGCCGCTCATCGTCGTCTTCGACTCGCTGACCGACCTGAAGGGTGAACGCACGATCCTCGATCCCAACGAGATCGACAAGCAGGGGCACACGGCCTTCGACTGGTTCGTTCCCTCGCCCGACGGCTCGCTCGTGGCCGTGTCGCTCTCGGAGGGAGGCAGCGAGAGCGGCAACGTGCACGTGTACAGCACCGAGGATGGGCGCGAGCTGCTCGGCGACATGGTGCCCCGCGTGAACGGCGGCACGGCCGGCGGCTCGCTGGCGTGGCTGCACGACTCCTCCGGCTTCTTCTACACGCGCTACCCGCGCAAGGGAGAGCGGGCGAACGAGGAGGACATGGACTTCTACACGCAGGTCTGGCGGCACGACATGGGCCGCCCGACCGAGCACGATGTCTACCAGACCGGCAAGGACTTTCCGAAGATCGCCGAGATCATGCTCGAGGTGAGCCCCGACGGCCAGTGGGCGATGTGCAACGTCCAGAACGGCGACGGCGGCGAGTTCATACAGGAGCTTTGCCATCTGGGCGACAAGACGGGCGATGCCCCGTGGACCCGGCTGTCCAAGTGGTCCGACCGCATCGTCGAGGCCAAGTTCGGGCACGACAACGCCCTGTACCTGGTGAGCCGCAAGGACGCCCCGATGGGCAAGATCCTCCGGCTCCCGCTGGATGCGAAGACCGTTGCGCTCGCCGGCGCGAAGGAGATCGTCCCCGAGCAGAAGGACGGCTCGGTCGAGACCGCCTTCGACAAGCGCACCGGCCTGTACGTCTCGCAGGACCGGCTCTACGTGCTGTACCAGATCGGCGGGCCCAACGAGCTGCGCCAGTACACGCTCAACGGCAAGCCGCTCGGGAGCGTGCCGCAGCCCGAGATCTCCACGATCGGCGATGTCGAGGCCCTCAAGGGCGATGATCTCGCCTTCGAGATCGACAGCTTCACCACGCCCCCGGCGTACTTCCACTACGAGGCCGGTGAGAACGGCGGCAAGGCCGTCAAGACGGCGCTCGCCGTCGCCCCGCCGCCGCACATGCCCGCCATGACCGTGCGGCGCGAGTTCGCCACGAGCAAGGACGGCACGAAGGTCCCCGTCAGCATCATCATGCCCGAGGGGCTCAAGCTCGACGGCAAGACGCCCACGATCATCTGGGGCTACGGCGGGTACGGCGTCAACGAGACCCCCGGCTTCTCGCCCCGCCGCCCGCTCTGGGTCGAGCAGGGATGCATCTTCGCGGTCGCGAACATCCGCGGCGGGGGCGAGTACGGCGAGGCCTGGCACCGCGCCGGCAACCTGACGCACAAGCAGAACGTCTTCGACGACTTCTACGCCGCGTGCAAGTACCTCATCGACAAGGGCTACACCGACCACGACCACCTGGGCATCCTCGGGGGCTCCAACGGCGGCCTGCTCATGGGCGCGACGTTCACGCAGCACCCGGACCTGTGCAAGGCGGTGGTCTCGCAGGTGGGCATCTACGACATGCTCCGCGTCGAGCTCTCGGCCAACGGCGCGTTCAACGTGACGGAGTTCGGCACGGTGAAGAACCCGGAGCAGTTCCGGGCCCTGTACGCCTACTCGCCCTACCACCACGTGCAGGACGGCACGCACTATCCCGCGATCCTCTTCATGACCGGCGCCAACGACCCGCGCGTCGATCCGATGCAGAGCCGCAAGATGGCGGCGCGGCTCCAGGCGGCCGACCCCACGGGCCTGTTCCTCCTGCGCACCAGCAGCAACACCGGGCACGGCATGGGCAGCCCGCTCTCATCGCGCATCGAGCAGAGCGTGGATGTGTACGGCTTCTTCTTCCAGCAGCTCGGCGTGGACTACAAGCCGGTGAAGTGACCGTGGCACGGGCGTCCCGCCCGTGTTCGGCTTCGAGTCCGCGCGCTAGGCGCTCCGGCACGCGCCGTGCGCCTTGCCGCAGGGGCAACAACCCCCGCCCCCGCCCCCAACCCCGCCGCCGGCCGCCCTGGCCCCGGCGCCCACGTGCGCGGCCCCCTGCGCGGCGAAGGTCGATGCCACGCGCTTGAACGTGCGCCCCTTCCCCTTCGGGTCCTCGACGGGCGCATCCGCCTGGCTCATGGGTCGGAGCAGCTCGATGCGTTCACCGTCGGTCTCGCACACGTACTCGTAGATCGGCATGCCGAATCATACGAGGGTGTCCGGCATCCGATCGAGGTACGCTTTGGGCATGTCCTTCGATCATCACCACATCGTCATCACCGGCGGCACCGGGGCCCTCGGCTCGGCGGTCGCCTCCTGGTTCCTCGAGCGCGGCGCGACCTGCCACATCCCCTGGCTGCACGAGAAGGAGCTCGACCGCTTCCCGCACGTCAAGCACGAGCGGGTCCACCTGTACGCCAAGGTCGAGCTGACCGACGAGCCGGCCGTCGAGCGGTTCTACGCGGCCGTCTCCATCGCCGTGGACAAGGCCTCCGACGCCGCCCGCCCGTGGGCGAGCATCCACATCGCCGGCGGCTTCGCCTTCGGCGAGATCGAGGGCGTGAGGAAGGCCGACTTCGTCTCGCTCATGCAGACCAACGCGCTCACCGCCTTCCTGTGCGGCCGCGAGGCGGTGAAGCTCTTCGGCGGCAGGGCAAGGAACGCGACCACCCCCGGCGGCCGCATCGTGAACGTCGCCGCCCGCCCGGCCCTCGAGCCGCGCACGGGCGCGAAGATGGTCGCGTACACCGCGGCCAAGTCGGCCGTCGCCGGCCTCACGCAGGCCCTGGCCGAGGAGGTCGTCGCCCGCGGGATCCTCGTCAACGCGGTGGTCCCCTCCATCATGGACACGCCCGCCAACCGCGCCTCGATGCCCGGCGCCGACTATTCCAAGTGGGCGAAGGTCGAGGACGTCGCGGCGACGATCGGCTTCCTCGCCAGCCCGGAGAACACGGTGACGCGGGGGGGCTTGGTGCCGGTGTATGGCGGGGCGTAGCAGCGCCCCGAGCGAGAGGGCGACCGCTACCCGTAGCATTCGCCGGAGCGTCCCTTGTCCCCGCAGCTGCAGTTCTACGAGTTCGTACGCATCACCGCGCAGCCTCCGCGCTTGCGAGAAACCGTCGTCGGCCGCGAAGGGATCGTCGTGGGTATGAGCGATCCGCATCCCAACGGAAAGCGCGACTATGGCGTCTGGGTATTTGAGCACAAGCAGGTGTTCGCTCTTCCCGGCGACGGCTTGACGACACTCGGCCGGATCGGCACGCGCGCTGATGTGGTTTGACCTCGGCTCCTGCGCGCCGCCCGCCCTCGCTTCGCCCCCCCAGCGAACGAACTCCGGAGCCCCCCAAGGGCAGTGGGTCGCGCGGGGAGGCCGCGATGTCCGGCCGCTTGATACCCTGAACTCATGAAGCCGCACCCTCGCATCCGCAAGACGATCAAGTGGGGCGGCGCGGCGGTGACCCTGCTGCTGGTGGTGGTGTGGATCGGGAGCGGGTGGGTGCGGTGCCTGTGGCGTAGTGTGAACACGAGCGTCCAAGTCGACGCGGGGATTCTGGTGGTCATCCGTGATCCAACAGTGACAACAGTCCTGCCAAATCGGCCTCCGGGCTGGCAGTACGCAATCCAGCCACACGCAAGCCTCCGCTGGTTCATGGCTCGGCGAACAGCCGGATCGCTCACCGCCCTCTACATCCCTCTTTGGCTTCCTGCCTTGGCGTGTTTGCTTTGTACCACCGGCGCCTGGCGTCTGGACGTACTTGCCCGCCGCCGCGCTCGGCTCAAGCTCTGCCCGAAGTGCCACTACGACCGCGCGCGGCTCGCGGCGGGGGCGAAGTGTCCGGAGTGCGGGAGTGCCGCGCCGTGAAGCCGCACCCCAGAGTCCGCAAGACGATCAAGTGGGGCGGCGCGGCGGTGACCGTGCTGCTGGTGGTGGCGTGGGTCGGGAGTGGGTGGCTCACCTGCGGGTGGCAGGCTCGCGACGGTCGCGCGATCTTCGCAACTGCCGGAGCCATCGGCTGGGTGGTTTATGGGCAGCCGGATTCCGATGGTGTGACCACGACGATGGTCAGATCAAGGTCGAGTTGGTTTCTCACCTCGACCTCCCAAGCCCCTTGGTCATTCTCGCGCCCAGCGCCAGGGGCTGTGACTCACGGGGGCATTGTGAGACTTCTGTTGCCCTTATGGCCATTGGTGGTCGGAGCATCGCTTGTGACCGCCATCGCCTGGCGTCTTGACGCCCTCGCCAACCGCCGCGCTGGGCTCAACCTCTGCCCGAAGTGCAACTACGACCGCGCGGGGCTTGTGGCGGGGGCGAAGTGCCCCGAGTGCGGGAGCGCAGCGCCATGAAGCCGCATCCGAAGATCCGGAAGACCGTGAAGTGGGGCGGGGCGGCGGTGACTCTGCTGCTGGTGGTGGTGTGGATCGGTAGCGGGAGGTGGCAACTGCTCTGGGTCCCGCGCGTTGGCTTTGCACTCGGAGCGCAGCAGGGTGTCCTGCTTCTGGCGGTGGTCGCGCCTTCGGATGGCCCTCGCCTGTTCGAGCTGCGCCGGAATGACGGCTCCGACCCGTTCGTGTATTGGCACTTCCGATGCTATCGCACCCCGATTTCAACCCAAGTGGACTTGCCACTGTGGATTCTCGCGCTGCCCCCGATGTCGTCATCGCTCATTGCGTGGCGAATGGAAGTGCTCGCCCATCGCCGCGCTCGACTGAACCTCTGCCCGAAGTGCCACTACGACCGCGCGGGGCTTGCGGCGGGGGCGAAGTGTCCGGAGTGCGGGGCGCCGCCGCACTTCGCGCGCGGGCTATGACGGCGATCGTCCGGCCCCGAACAACAACAATTCGGCTCCCGACGGCGATCGTCCGGCCCCGAACAACAACAATTCGGCTCCCGACGGCGATCGTCCGGCCCCCGACAACGACCATTCGGCTCCCGACAGCGACCATTCGGGGCCGAATTGTTGTTGTATGGAGCCGAACGATCGTCGCCGCTCGATCTCCGGTTTCCCCGAGGGCGGCGCAGCAGCGCACCCGCCGCGTTCTTATCGCACCGTTGCGGTTATCCGCCACTTGAACCCTCGGCGCGCCCTCCGCCCCCCCTCCCCCCCTC
>DASZWV010000178.1:0-2816 GCA_035546115.1 Phycisphaerales bacterium | reverse complement strand
CAGGTGCGCGTCGCCCTCGGAGAGGCGCCGGTGTTCATCGAGGGGGTCGATCCATACCTCGCCCAGTTCACCTCGTCCATCCGCGTCACGCCGTCGTTCATCCCGGCCGTGGTGACCGAGCACGAGCAGCACATCGAGCTGACCAACCCGTGGCCCGTCCGCATCACCGGCCATATCCAGCTCCGCGACGAGTCGAGCACGCGTGCCAGGGCGGACGGCCGGCCCGTGCCGCGGAGCGCCCCGTGGAGGATCTCGCCGAACATCTGCGAGTTCGCCGCGGCTCCCGGCCAGACGATCTCGCTGCCGATCACCATCGATTTCGGCCCCGGGCAGATCGCCGGCACGAAGGACCTCGAGATCGTCGCGAGGGTGCTCGCCGATCGCCCGTACGGGGCGATCCACTCGACCGCGATGATGGAGATCGGGCTGCCGGACCTTGAGCTGTCGGCGGATCTGCAGCTCTCGCCGACGCCGTCGGGGCCGGACGTGATCGTTGTCGCCAGCGTGACGAACAAGGACGATCATCCGCGCACCCTCCGCCTGGACATCTCGGCGCAGGCGATCGTGACGCAGACGAAAGACATCAGCGACCTCCCTCCCGGGGAAACCCAGATCAAGAGCTTCGTCATCCGCGACGGCGCGAGGGTGCTCGCGGGGCGCTTCATCCGCGTGACCCTGGGCGACGATGAGACCGCCGCACGATTGAGCAAGGCCGTGTACGTGCCCGCGGACAAGTGACGGCGGCGACCGTGCTCACGCCGCATGAAAAGAGCCAACGGGCTTTCATGAGCCGGCGCGAATCGCCCGCCCACGCAAACCGTTGCTTCTGCCGACTTGCTCTCTCGCGCGAACATGCTTCGTTTTCATCCCGCGGGCGATACGCTCCCGCCTCCTGAACGAACAAGGGACCGTGTGCCATGAGAGTGGGGCGCATGCCGTGGGAACCATGCGATGACGATGACCAGGCGTGACACGATCGCGGAGGGCATTCTCGCCAGCCGTACGCTCTTCAATCGCTACCTGTCGGGATTCGACGATTCCAACCACACGCGCCAGGCGCCGAACCTGCCCAACCACGTCGCCTGGTGCCTTGGGCACTGTGCGCTCACGCTGCACCGCGGCCTTGAGCGGATCAACCACGAGCCCGTGCCGGAATCCGACTTCTACACGCCCCCGCCGGACCTCGCGGGCCGAACGCCGCAGCCGGCGCCCAGCCCGGCGGCCGCGCCGGCTCCGGGCCCGCGGGCCACACGCCCGGGCGCGCACGCCGCGCCGATGCGCTACGACACCGAGACCGTCGGCTTCGGCTCCACGCCCGTGGACAACCCGTTGCTCTACCCGCGCTTCGAGCGGTGCGCCGCGATCTTCGACGGCGCGTGCCAGCGGTACGCCTCGGTCATCCGCTCGCTGCCCGAGGACCGCCTCGACGCGATGATCCAGTGGGGGCAGATCCAGATCCCCGTGTGGGCGAGCGGCCTGCGGATGGCCTTCCACAACGGCACGCACTCGGGGCAGGTGGCGGACCTGCGCCGGGCGCTGGGCATGAAATCGATCTTCTCGTGATCGATCGCGCGGCCGCGGCACTCATACCCTTGGGCATGAGTGACCTCGAACGCCGCATCGCCCAGTTCGCCAACATGGCCCAGGCCGACCCCGAGAACGAGATGGCCCACTTCTCGCTCGCCAAGGCCTTGTTCGAGGCCGGGCGGTACGAAGAAGCGGCGCAGAGCTATGTGCGATGCACGGAACTTGCGCCGCAGATGTCCAAGGCCTTCCAGATGGCGGCCGAGTCGTACATGAAGATCGGCAAGAACGACCTGGCGGCGCAGCTCGCGGCCCGCGGGTACACGATCGCGGCCGAACGCGGCGACCTGATGCCCAAGAACGCGATGGCCGATCTCCTGCGCTCGCTGGGGCGGGAGGTGCCGGCGGTGGCGGCGAAGAAGGGCGGTGGCGGGAGCGATGTCGATCTGCTGGGCGGGTCCGGCTCTCCGAGCCGGACGAAGTACACGGGCCCGATCCCCGAGGGGGCGTTCGTCTGCCAGCGCACCGGGCGGCCGGGGACGAAGATGGACCGGCCCCCATTCCGCGGCCCGATCGGCGACTGGATCCAGCAGAACATCTCCAAGGAGACGTTCAACGCGTGGATCGCGCAGGGGACGAAGGTGATCAACGAGCTGCGCCTGGACCTCTCGCGCGAGGAGGATGAGGAGGTCTACGACCAGCACATGCGGGAGTTTCTGGGGATCGATGAGGAGCTGTATGGGAAGCTGATGGCGAAGTCGGGGTGAGGGATCACCACCCAACGGCCAAGTGCGTCGGTTCGCACGCCCTATTCTCCCACATGGAGCCCGTCAAAGGCCCGCCGACCGAAAGCCACGCCAGCATCCGGTCCCGCTGGCAACTGGTGCTGGCGCTCGATGTCCTGCTCGCATCTTGGGTCGCGCTGGATGCATACGGCAAAACCAACGCTCCCGGCCCTCGAGCTCTTTGGGCCACTTTGGCATGGCTGATTGTCTTCGCCACACTGTGGCTGACATATCGGAGGCAAGCGAACACAACCTCTCAGCGAGAGGACGGTGAGCAGGTCATCGACGCCATGGGAGTTAAGCGCCCAGTCGCGCACGCGGCCTCTGCGGGATGGCTCGCCGGAAACTTGCCACCAGAACTCCTTCGCGACATTCGCGACGTGGGAGGTTCCAACTTCGCTACACGGTACGAACTCCCCAAATGGCGCGCGTTCGTGCCGGTCCTTGTTCTCGCCGTCGGACTGGCCATCATCTACTGGGGAGCCGTGCCACCCATAGTCGTGTGCT
>DASZWV010000177.1:0-5123 GCA_035546115.1 Phycisphaerales bacterium | reverse complement strand
CTGAAGGGAAGAACGGGCGTCGGCCTGCGCAGACCGCAACCCAGTGCTTGACAACCTACGAACGACGAACTGTCCCGGATGCGGTCAGATTGCCAGTTCCGGGGGCGGTAAGGTACTGGTGGGGGGCCTCCCATGTCAATTCCAACCCTCGAACTCGGGAGGATCCCCTTCCGAAAGCCCCTCGCGGGGGCCAACTTCAGCAAGAGTCCGCTCATCCGGCCGATTTTTCGATTGCCGACCCCCTCGATTCCGGCGGTCTTCGGGGGGGTGCGGGTGGCGGGCGCTGGGTCCGAGATCGGAATGTGCGCTTCATTCCATCTGGGCGTCAAGAGCGCTCCATTGCGTGTCGATGTTCTCGCGTGATCGATCGGCACAGACGTTTGTGCCGGTCCGTTCGTCACCTCCTGGCGCCGCTCAAGCGCGGGAAGTGACGAACGCAACCGACTGCCGGGTCATCCCACGCGAGGACGAGCATGCTTTCGTTTGACAAAGACGTTCTGACAACCGGTGAGGTGGCGAAGATCTGCAACGTCGCCCCCCGCACCGTCTCCAAGTGGTTCGACACGGGCGTGCTCAAGGGCTACCGCATCCCGGGCTCGAAGGACCGTCGCATCCCCGTGTCGCAACTCGTCCGTTTCATGAAGGAGCACGGCATTCCGTTCGACGGCATGTCCGGCGGCAAGACCCGCGTGCTGATCGTGGACGACGAGCAGGAGATCGTCGACGTTCTTTCGAAGGTTCTCGGCGAGCAGGCCAGCTATGAGGTCCGCACGGCGACCACCGGCTTCGCGGCCGGCATGGAGGCCGAGCGCTTCAAGCCGCATGTCATGCTCCTGGACATCCACCTCGGCGACAACGGCACCGCCAACGGCACCAACGATGTCAAGCAGATCACCAGCTTTGTCCGCAATGACGAGGACCTGCAGCTCTGCAAGATCATCGCGATGAGCGGCAAGCTGACCGACGGCCAGATCACAAGCATGAAGTCGCAGGGCTACGACGGCTTCCTCAAGAAGCCCTTCGCCGTCCGCCAGGTGGTCGAGGCGATCGAGGCCGCGACGTCCATTGTTTCGTAACCCGCGGCTCGACCAATCAGCATTTGTGACAGGGGCGCTTGTGTATGCGGCGCCCCTGTTTTTCTGCGCCCTCACACGATGAGCACCCGCTGGGCCGCCTCGACCCGCGTGCCCCGCGAGTCCGTGATGGTGTGGTTGAATCCTGCGCGGAGCGCGGCGGTCCCCCACCGTCCACCCTTGTCCATCGTGATTATCGCCACCTGATGGTCCGGGCCGAGCTCAAACCTCCCCCGAATGCGGTCCAGGACCTCCACGGCGGCATCGAGCGGCGTCGCGCCGCTTCGCATCAGTTCGACCGCAAGAAACGACCCGCACACCCCCATGACCAGCTCTCCGTTCCCCGTCGCGGCCGCGGCTCCCACGCCCTGCTCGACATACAGCCCGTGCCCGATGATCGGCGAATCCCCCACTCGGCCGGGGAGCTTGAACGCCATTCCCGAAGTGGAGCACGCGCCGGCCAGCGTCCCCCGAGAGTCCATCGCGAGGATCGACACCGTGTCGTGGGATGCGGCCGGCCCATCCCCGGCACGAACCGTGGACTTGCCCCCTCTGGCCCGCTCCTCGACGTTCAACGGAGGAATCCACCCGCGATACCGTTCGCGCTCCAGATTCGCAGGATCGCTCACCCACTTCTCCCACTCGGCCTTTGCGTGGGGCGTCAACAGGTCGCAAGGGGCGAACCCCTCCCGCGCGGCGAACTCATCGGCCCCCTCCCCGACGAGCATCACGTGGATCGTCCGCTCCATCACGCGCCGGGCGATCGCGCACGGATTGGCAAATCGCCGCACGCACGCGACCGAGCCGCACCGATGCGGATCGGTCATCACGCACCCGTCGAGCGACACGCGCCCGGAAGCGTCGGGAAGACCCCCCACTCCGACCGAGTTGATCGACGGGTCGTCCTCAACGGCCGTCGCGGCCGCGACCACGGCATCGAGGGCCGAGCCGCCGGCCCCCAGGATCGCCATTCCCGGCCCGTTGGCCACCGGCCCGAACGACCACGTTGAGAGAATTACCGGGTCCATGGACCATTCGTAGGCTTGGCAACTACGACAACCCACGCCGCGAGGCCGATACCCCCACCGCATGTCACGCCTGCCGACCATCTTCGCCAACCTTCGCGCCCAGGAGCGAAAGGCACTCATGCCGTTCATCGTCGGCGGACACCCGCGCCCGGGCGACACGGCTCGCCTGCTTCCCGCGCTGCAGCGAGCCGGCGCGAGCGTGGTCGAGGTCGGCTATCCGTTCTCCGATCCGGTCGCCGACGGCCCCGTCATCGCCGCCGCGATGCACGATGCGCTCGCGCTCGGCAACACGGTCGCCTCCACGAACGCGGAAATCGCGGCGGCCCGATCTGCCGGCGCGACGGTCGGCATCGTCGCGATGGTGAGCATCTCCATTGTGCACCGCGTCGGCGTGGCTCGCTTCATCGAGGATGCGAAGGCCGCGGGTGTCGACGGATTCATCTTCCCGGATGTGCCGCTCGAGGAATCCGCGCCGATCCTTGATCGCGTTCAGCAGTCCGGGCTCACGGCCTCGCTCCTGATCGCTCCCACGACGAGCCCCGAGCGCGCCGCCCAGATCGCCGGCGCCTGCACCGGGTTCATCTACCTTCTCGCGAGAACCGGCATCACGGGGGGTGCTTCGGCGCCCCCACCCGCCTCTCGACTTCCGCAGCTGTCCGATCGAATCCGCCTCCTGCGCGAGTCATCTCCGCTCCCGATCGCGATCGGATTCGGCATCTCGACGCCGGCGCAGGTTCGCAGCGCCGTGCACGAAGCCGGCGCCGATGCGGCCATTGTCGGGAGCGCCCTCGTCAAGCGGCTCGCCGAATCACACTCGAACGGCCAGGATCCCGTCGCGCTCGCGGAGACGTTCACGCACGAGCTCGCGACGGGCCTCTCACGCTGAGCTGCGCATGACGTCCTTCCCCCGGCCCACGATTCGCCTCTTGCAAGTCGGACTGATCGTCGCCGCGCTGATGCTCTGCGCGTGCGGCGCGCCCCCGGCAATCTCCGCGCGTATGAACGATGCGGAGATCCGCGCGATGCTCGCGCGGGCCTGTCCGACCGCCTCAACGCAGCTGCAGGTCAACCACGGTCTCGATGCCCTCAAGGTTCGCCAGGCATCACGCCTCGCCTATCCCGCGACCGCCGGCCGCGGTCCCGTCCTTCTGGTCCGGCTGTTCGACGATCGCGGCTTCTGGCTCGACTCGGAAGATGCGGATGCCAAGTTCCTGGACATCTCCTTCGCCTTTTCGCCGGAAGACCGCCTGACCCGCACGCTCCTGTTCCGCGATCGCATCCGCTACATCCGGGGCGAGCCCATCACATCGCCGAACTCGCCGCGCCGGCCGCTTCGAGGGCCACTCCAGCCCTACCCGTCTCCAATCCCGCCGCCGATCGACCCCCTCGAATCGGCTGAGTGAAATCGCTCCATCGGCGCCGACTCTCAACACCAACCGACACCCGGGCGCAGACATCAAGGCCGATGCGGCGCGCCAACAATCCCGCTTCACGGGCTATTTGCCCTTCGCCGGAGGCCGGTGCGAGCAGACGGAGCGCAGAGTTTCGGGGATGGACCCTCGACGACCCGCCCCTGCCCGGCCCCCCGCGCGGGGCGCGGCCCGACGAGGTTTCACCATGGGCGGCTCGAACGGTTACGCGGCGTACAACGGCTTCAATGGCTCGGGCATGAACGGCGGACTGGCCCAACTCCGCTCCATGCGAGAGCAAGCCATCGCCGCGACGTCGGACTGGTCCAGCAAGCTCAACGGGAACACATCCATGACCAGCAACGCCAAGCGCCTCGACAGCATCTTCGGCGCGGATGTCTTCAGCGAGAAGGTCATGCGTCAGCGCCTGCCGAAGGACGTGTTCAAACGCCTGAACGAGACGATCAAGCGCGGCGCGCGGCTTGACCCGCAGCTCGCCGATGCGGTCGCCGCGGCCATGAAGGACTGGGCGATCGAGAACGGCGCGACGCACTACACGCACTGGTTCCAACCGCTGACGGGCCTGACGGCCGAGAAGCACGACTCCATGATCGTGCCGGACGGGCACGGCGGGATGCTCTTCGAGTTCTCCGGCAACGCGCTGGTGCAGGGCGAGCCCGACGCCTCTTCGTTTCCTTCCGGCGGACTGCGGGCGACGTTCGAGGCCCGCGGGTACACCGCGTGGGATCCGACCAGCCCGGCGTTCCTGACGCGCTCGGATTCGGGCGTCGTCACGCTGTGCATCCCGACGGCGTTCGTTTCGTGGAACGGCGAGGCGCTGGACAAGAAGACACCGCTGCTGCGCTCGATCGATGCGCTCAGCGAGCAGGCGATGCGCATCCTCAAGCTCTTCGGCACCGACAAGGGCGTCAGCCGCGTGAACACCACGCTCGGCGCCGAGCAGGAGTACTTCCTGATCGACCGGTCGTTCTACTTCTCGCGTCCGGACCTGCTCGTGTGCGACCGGACGCTCTTCGGGGCCCGGCCTCCCAAGGGCCAGCAGCTCGAGGACCACTACTTCGGCTCGATCCCCTCGCGGGTGCTGGCGTTCATGGACGAGTCGGAGCGCGAGATGTACCGTCTCGGCATCCCGGTGAAGACGCGCCACAACGAGGTCGCGCCGGGTCAGTTCGAGGTGGCGCCGATCTTCGAGCAGGCCAACGTGGCGTGCGACCACCAGATGCTCGTGATGGAGACGCTCAAGCGGGTCGCGCCCCGCTTCGGCCTGCAGGCCATCCTGCACGAGAAGCCCTTCGCGGGCATCAACGGCTCGGGCAAGCACAACAACTGGTCGATGTCGACCGACACCGGCGTGAACCTGCTCGACCCGCGCGATGAGGCGCACACCAACAGCCAGTTCCTCGTGTTCCTTTGCGCCGTGATCCGGGCCGTCGATCTCAACGCCGACATCCTCCGCGCCTCCATCGCGTCGGCTTCCAACGACCATCGCCTGGGAGCCAACGAGGCCCCGCCCGCGATCATCTCCATCTTCCTCGGCGATCAGCTCAACGACATCATCGAGCAGATCGAGAAGGGTGGCGCGAAGACAAGCA
>DASZWV010000176.1:0-1801 GCA_035546115.1 Phycisphaerales bacterium | reverse complement strand
TCATCCGCCCCGCCACCCCAGCCGACATCCCCCTCATCCTCCAACTCCTCCGCGATCTCGCCGACTACGAGCGCGACCCCGCCGCCGCCGTCGCCACCCACGAACTCCTCCACCAGCACCTCTTCGGCAACTCCCTCCCCGGCCGCGCCCGCTCCGGCCCCATCGCCGAGTGCCTCATCGCCGAGCTCGACCACCACCCCCAGGGCTTCGCCCTCTTCTTCCACAACTTCTCCACCTGGCGCGGCCGCCCCGGCCTCTACCTCGAAGATCTCTTCGTCCGCCCCGCCGCCCGCGCCCGCGGCCTCGGCAAGGCCCTCCTCATCGAGCTCGCCCGCATCGCCCAGGCCCGCAACTGCGCCCGCATGGAGTGGGCCGTCCTCGACTGGAACACCCCCGCCATCGACTTCTACAAATCCCTCGGCGCTAGGCCCATGGACGAGTGGACCGTCTACCGCCTCGAAGAACCCGCCATCGCCAACCTCGCCCGCGGGGGCGCCCGCTGATGCTCTCCGACGCCGACATCTACGCCCGCCTCGGCGAAGAAGGCTTCACCCGCCTCATCCGCGCCTTCTACGCGCGCATCCCAAGCGACCCCATCCTCGGCCCAAAGTACGAGCGCTCCCTCGCCGCCCGCGGCGACACAATGGCCGACGCCGAGCTCCGCCTCCGCGACTTCCTCATCGGCCGCTTCGGCGGCCCCCAGCGCTACATCCAGCAGCACGGCCACCCGCGACTCCGCCAGCGACACGCCCGCTTCGTCATCGACGACACCGCCGCCCGCCACTGGATCACCATCATGCAGCAGGCCATGGCCGACGCCAACATCGAGCCCGAAGTCGCCGCCGTCCTGGGCCCCTACTTCCACGAGACCGCCCTCTTCATGATCAACCACTAGAAGGTGGCACGGGCTTTCCAGCCCGTGTGCAGGCGAAGTGGCACGGGCTTTCCAGCCCGTGTGCAGGCGGCTCGGAGCCCCCGACCGCAACCTCCCCCAGTCGGCACCAGAACCCCCCCAAAACCCCCTCCCCGAACCTCCCGAACCCCCCTGCGTAATATAGACGGAAATCGATATTTCCCACCCATTCGCCGCAGCGGCGGGTCGGTGTCCGGGTATCCAAGGCGTACAATCCGCCCCTCCCCAGCCTCGGGGAGCACGGCAAAACACGAAGGAGCGAAAGACCATGGCCGGTGCAAATACCAAGACCTTTACCGACGGCAACTTCAAGGCCGAAGTCCTCGATTCCCAGGTCCCCGTCCTCGTCGATTTCTGGGCCGAATGGTGCCAGCCCTGCAAGATGCTCGGCCCCACCATCGACGCCATCGCCGACGAGTTCGCCGGCAAGGTCAAGGTCGGCAAGATGGACACCGACTCCAACCGCAACACCGCCGTCCAGTTCGGAATCTCCGCCATCCCCACCGTCATGCTCTTCAAGAACGGCCAGATGGTCAAGAAGTTCGTCGGCATGCAGGGCAAGAACGTCTTCGCCGCCGCCCTCAAGGAAGTCGCCGCCTGACCACAAGTGCCACGGCTCTCCCGAGCCGTGCTCCTGAACCCACCATCATGCCCACCCCCACACCCCCCTCGCCCGACGCCCACACCAAGCCCATCCCCTCGCGCCGCCGCGGCCTCGGCTCGCGACCCCTCCGCTGCGGCGTCATCGGCGTTGGCCGCATGGGCCGCCACCACGCGCGCGTCTACGCCCAGCAGCCCGACACCGAACTCATCGGCGTGGTCGACGCCAACGCCGACCGCGCCGGCGACGTCGCCGAGCAGTGGGGCTGCCGCCACTTCCACAACGTC
>DASZWV010000175.1:0-9049 GCA_035546115.1 Phycisphaerales bacterium | reverse complement strand
ACTTCGTCACCAACACCGCCTGCTGGAAGGTCGAGCGCGAGACCGAGACCACCCAGGCCTACTTCTACGACGACGTCGCCGCGGGCCGGACCCAGAGCCAGACCCGCCTGTACGCCAAGGGGCTGCGGACGTAGCGAGGCGTGTTCGCCCCGCCTCCAAAGTCCCCAATCTCCCACGAGTATTGTGGCCCCCGTGCCGAAATCCCGGCATACTTGTTCTCCGGAACTCTCTCCCCAGGGTCTCTCCATGCCCCGATCCCCGCGACTCCTCGCCATCGCCGCCGCGCTCTGCTGCGCCCCCGCCGCCCTCGCCCAGTACTGCGCCGCCGGCGCCGACACGTGCGTGCCCATCAACGCCGACGAGTACATCTCGCGGGTGGTCTTCAACACGATCCACAACCTCTCCAGCGGCCCCACCGGCTGCTACAGCGACTACACCTCCATCTCCACATCCGTCGAGCCCGGCTCCGCCTACGCCATCACCGTCGACAACCCCAACGGCTATCCCGGCGACCAGTGCGTCGCCTGGATCGACTTCAACCAGGACTCCACCTTCGGCGACAACGCCTCGGGCGAGCAGTTCAACCTCTCCGCCGACGCCACCGGCGCCGAGTACACCGGCGTCATCCCCATCCCCGCCACCGCCACCCTCGGCGCGACGCGACTCCGCATCCGGCTGCAATACACCGGGAGCGTCTCCCCCTGCGGCAACGCCCTCTACGGCGAGGTCGAGGACTACACCGTCACCATCGTCGCCCCCACCGTGGGCGCCTGCTGCGATTCCACCGGCGCGTGCACCATGACCACGCCCGGCGCGTGCCCCGGCGGCGCCGGCAGCTTCCAGGGCGTCGGCAACGGCTGCCTCCCCAGCAACCCCTGCGGCGGCGCGTGCTGCGACACCTCCGGCGCATGCACCGTCACCCTCGCGGCCGCCTGCCCGTCCGGCAGCTTCTTCATCGACCACCGCGCCTGCACGGCCGACGCCTGCCGCTACTGCGACGCCGGCTCGGGCGCCTGCTCGGTCTCCGACGCCGACGAGCGCATCTCCGAGGTCGTCTTCGTCGGCATCGACAACCCCTCCGGCTCCGGCGACGGCCCCGCCGGCTGCTACAACGACTTCACCTTCTTCACCACCGACATCCTCCCCGGGCAGTCCTATCCCATCACCGTCTCCAACGCGGGCGCCTACACCCAGGACGCCGCCACCGTCTGGATCGACTGGAACCACGACTTCATTCTCGGCGCCGCACCGAGCGACGAGGAGTTCCCCCTCATGAGCGACGGCACCGGCGCCACCTTCACCGGCACGATCACCGTCCCCGTCAACGCCCTCCCCGGCCCCACGCGCATGCGCATCCGCCTCGCCTTCGACACCACGCCGCTCCCCTGCGGAACCGCGGCCTACGGCGAGATCGAGGACTACACCGTCAACGTCGCCGGCACCGGCACCTGCTGCGTCGACCAGTCCTGCACCTTCACCACCCTCGACGCCTGCGCCGGCGGCATCTACCACGACGGCGGCTCGTGCTCTCCCAACCCCTGCCTGGCCCCCGGCGTCTGCTGCCGCGGCTGCACGTGCAACACGCTCGTCACCAGCTCCGCCCTGTGCGCCGCCTCCATCACCGGCACCAACGCCGGCGCGTTCTTCGCCTCCTCGGCCTTCGCCTGCAACGCCCCCGCCAGCGCCTCCACCCCCTGCTGCCTCACCGACTACGACAAGCAGAACGGCACCGGCGTCGCCGACATCTTCGACTTCCTCAACGACTGGTTCGCCGGCTCCCGCTTCGCCGTCTTCCACGGCGACGGCCTGAACGGCTCGCCCGCCATCCAGGACATCTTCGACTACCTCAACGCCTGGTTCGCCGCGGGCTGCTGAATCTGAGCAGCCTTCTCCGTGACCTCTGTGTTGCCTCTGTGACCTCTGTGGACGGCCTTGGCTTCTACTTCTTCTTCGCCGTCATCAAGAACCGCGGCAGGTCCGCCTCCGCGTATGCCTTGTCCCAAGCCTCGTGCCCGACGCCCGGGTACACCGTCAGCCTGGTGTGCTCCGACGTCCGCGCCGCCAGCCGGATCGCATCCAGCACGTCGTGCGCCTGCGACACCGGCACCACCGGGTCCCTCTCCCCGTGGAAGCACCACACCGGGATCGACTTCACCTTCTCGGCGATCTCCTCGGCCCGCGTCCCGCCCCCGTGCATGTCCGCGTACGCGCAGATCGGCGCGAGCGCGCACCACATCTCCGGGTGCCGCATCCCGATCGACCACACCCCGTGCCCGCCCTGCGAGAGGCCGGTCAGCGAGATCCGGTCCGCATCGATCCGGTGATCCTTCTTCGCCTGCGCCACCATCTGCATCACCGCCCCGTCGTAGTCCTCCCACTGCGCCCGCTGCACCGGCTTCTGCGGGATCAGCACGATGCACGGCCACCGCTCCGCGTGCCAGATGATGTTCGTCCCGATCCCCACCGCCACCTGCTTCTGCCCATCCTCCCCGCACTCGCCCGACCCGTGCAGGAACACCACCAGCGGCGCGGGCCGGCTCAGATCCAGCCCCCGAGGGACATATTCCACGTACGTGATCGTCCTCCCGTCCCCCGTCGCCGACTTGAACAGGAACCCCGCCTGCCCCGTCTCCGCCGCGCCGTCCGCGGGGGTCATCGGGATCGTCTGTCCCCCGAGCGCACTGAACACGCCCGCACAGTTGGCCACGATGAAGATCAACGCCGCGATCAGCAGAGCAAGTCGCATGGGCACTCCTTGCCCGAGGGTATTTCTCGGGCCCAACACCATATGGCATCCGCTTCTCCCTCGCCGTCAGTGAATCGCCGCCCAATAGACCACTTCGCCCGTTTTCGGGTTTCCGCCAAACGCTGAATACCCCTCCATGTCTTTGATCCCCGCGAACTGCACGAAGACAAAGCCTCCCGGGAGCGGCGTCGAGAGGTCCTGATCATCGATGATGGGCAAACTCTCGAAGACCCTTGCGATATCCATCGAGTCCATCGATCGCCCCGGAGTCTGAACCGATTGCGCCTTGGCAATCAGGTCTCGCGCCTGCGCAGCAGAGACGACGAATCGAACTGCGAATGTGTGATTCGGACCGAACCCCGCAGGGGCATCCAACCGCACCCCGGTCGCTCCCGCGGGAATGGCCTTTGGAAAGGCACCCACGAGCTCTTGCGGCCAACCCGTCAAGCCCTTTTCATACCTTTGGGCTGGCGCGAACATTCGAAAGGTCACCCAATAGAACCCGCCAGCGCATAGCGCCACCAGCACCCCAATGCACACGAGCATCGCTCGCCACATACGCCGCGCCCGCGCTTGCTCGATCAATGCACCTCTCCCCACGCCTTCATCTGCGACCCGTGCCACGTCATCCGCGACGGCACGTACGACCCGAACAGCCCCACGTGCCCATCCATGAACCCGAGGTTCGACGCCCCCTCCCCGCTGGAGCGCTGCGACGCCGCGTTCCCGCCACCCACCGGCTGCGTCGGGTCCACCGCGCCGCTCGAGCCGCTCCCGCCGCCGCCGTCGCTGTACTTCCCGCCCGAGTGCGGCCGCCGCTCGTTCTCATAGAACACCGCCTGCCAGCGTGCATCGTCCGGATCCACGTTGGGAGACTTCACCGAGTCCCCATATGGCCGCGAGAACAGCACCGGGTTGGTCGCATCCCCCAGCAGCACGAACCGGTCCCCGAACTGCACCTCCGGCACGTTCAGGCTCGTGTACAGCGCGCCCCCGTTGCGGAACGCCGTGAAGCGTGACTGCAGAAAGAACGCCACCTTGATCGCCGGCACGCCGCCGGCCGTCAGCATCTTCGGCCGCCCGGGACACGCGAACGCATCCATCGTCGAGACGTACGGCTCGATGAGTTCGGCCCATCCCGGCCCCGGCGTGTCGTTCGGGTCCGGCATGTCCGTGTCGCCGTGGTAGGTCTGCCACGCCGACCAGTGCGGCCCGAGATCCCGGTTCTCGTCCTGGTACATGTGGATCGCCTGCGCCACGCTCCGCACGTTCATCGCGCACGCCGACGCCCGCGCCGTCTGCCGCGCCGCCGCCAGCGCCGGCAGCAGGATCGCCAGCAGAATCGCGATCACCGCGATCACCACGAGCAGCTCGATCAATGTAAAGCCCCCGCCTGCACCGGCCACATCCGGCCCGCGCCGCCCATCCGCCCGGTGATCGAAGCCCCGACGCCTCAAGCCTCACCTCTTCACGGTTCCCCCACTCTACGCCTGTACGTCTCCGCGCCTCTCCCCACGCTCCCCGAATCCAGTCTACCGCCCGAATTCCACTCCGCCGCGTTGTTTTGCCGATCCCCATCCCGGAGGACCCTGGATGAACAAGCTCCTGACAGAGTTGATCGGCACCTTCTTCCTTGTCTTCGGCATCGCCACCATCGTTCCGACAAACAGCCCGATCGCCCCGCTCATCATCGGCCTCGGCCTCGCCGTCATGGTCTACATGGGCGGTCCCGTCTCCGGCGCCCACTACAACCCCGCCGTCACGCTCGCCGTCTGGCTCCGCGGCAAGATCTCACCCAACGAAGCGCTCGCCTACATGGCCGTCCAGATCGTCGGCGCACTCGCCGGCGCCGCCGCCGGCCTTGTCCTCCTCAACAAGACCGTCGCCATCGCCCCCGGCCCCGGCGTGCACATCGGCATCGCCCTGCTCTCCGAGGTCATCTTCACCTTCGCCCTCGCGCTCGTCGTCCTCAACGTCGCCACCACCAAGCAGACCGCCAACAACTCCTACTACGGCTTCGCCATCGGCATGACCGTCGCCGTCGGCGCGGCCACCGTCGGCCCCCTCTCCGGCGGCGCGTTCAACCCCGCCGTCGGGCTCGGCCTCACCATCATCGCCACGCTCAAGGGCGCGGGCCTCGCCCACGTCTGGCTCTACATCGTCGGCCCGTTCGCCGGCGCCATCCTCGCCGCCATGGCCTTCCGCGCCCAGCACGGCACCGCCGCCGACTGAGAGCCGAGCGGCGCAAGCCGCCGGATTCTGGAAGAAATGAGGACAGGAGCAGGCGAACAGGTCACAAGGTGACAGGGTGATTTAGTTCACCACGTCACCTTGTCACCCCGTCACCCCGTCACTTCTTCCCCTTCACATCCTCAGTCGCCGTCCCACCGCCGGGCCCTTCGACCGTCCGGATGATCACCACCGGTGCGCCATCCCCCGCCGGCGCATCATCGCCCATGTCGATGTCGTTCACGAACACCGCATCCTCCCCGAGATCATCCCCGAACACCGACACGGTGCGGACCAACCCGCCCTGACCGACCTCCGGCTTCGGGATCGCCGCCATCTGCTCCGGCGTCAGAATCCCCTCGAGTTGTGACCGGGCCCTGTCGTCCACCGCCCGGCGCGCCGAGCGGGCATCCGCCAGCTCCGGATCCACCTTCTCACCGCTCGATCCCGGACCCCCCGGCGCGAAGAAGACCAGCCCGCCGCCCGTCGCCCGGCCATCGGTCTCCGCCTTGTACTGGGCCGCGGCCCAGCGGTCGTTGGCCGCCCGCGCCTCCTTCCTGTACGCATCCATCGCGGCCTGCAAGCGCGACTTCTGGTCTTCGCTCAACCCCGGCACGCGCATCGCCGCGCTCATCTTCTTCGCCACGCCCGACGTCTTGTAGATGTTCCGGAACGCCCGCACCTGGTAGTTGTCCGCCAGCTTCTTCGCCAGATCCTCCGGCAAGAGCCCCTCGATCTGCTTGAGATACTTCCCGTTCACCTCGCGGATCTCCAGGTCGACCTTTCGGTCGCGCTCGAGCTTTTTCTCGAACTCCGCCTGCTCGAAGTGCTGCACCGCCCCCATGGTCTTCTGCTCATCCTCCAGGTTCTGCTGCCGCTCGCGCAGCGGCCGATCCACATCCATCTCGTACAGCCCCAGCATCTCCTCCAGCCGTCGCCATGACTCCCGCGACAGCTTCGCGCCCGCCTCGCCCTCCGTCAGCTTCCGCACGATCGGGATCAGGTCCACCGACGACCCGCTCACCCCGATCCCGCCGAACGACATCATGCTGTTCAGGAACTGCTCGCGCCGCCGCAGCCGCTCCAGCGCGGGCCACCGCGACGCCTGATCCTCGTGCAGGATCGACTTCAGGTCCCCCAGGAACTTCTCCGTCAGCTTCTTGCTCGCCTCCGCGTGCTCCGCCATCGACTTCTGCACACCCTTCTCGAACGCCGCGTGATCCCCGGCGTTCATGTCGTCCTGCGCGCTCTGCAACACCGACTGCATTTTCTTCGCCGCGGCGCTCGTGTCCTTCTGGTACGCCTCGTACAGGTTTCTCGCGGCCTCGGTCTGGTTGGCATCCAGCCCCAGCACCTTCGCATAGCGCTCGATCCGCGAGTTGGTCTTGTGGCTGGCACTGGTCTGCCCGCTCTGAGAGAGACCAGGGTTTGCGTCCCCGGGCTTCACCTGCGCTCGCGCCGCCCCCGCAAGCCCGATCAAGGCCCCGCACGCCACCACCACCGGAAATGCCAACGCCCCGCGGCCAACTCGTGTGCGAGCCATGTCCGATCCTCCTGGCCCCGCATCCCCATCCTTCCCCCAGACGCCCGCCACTCTCCCTTCCGTCCCCAGCGCTCCAGATCGACCACTTCTCCGAAGCCCGCTTTCTCCGATCTCCACGTTCTTGCCCAAAGTCCAACCTCTCCCGGCAAGTCAAAGCCCCGATTGTCGTATCCGTAGTGTTCACCCACCAAGGAACACGCAATGCGCCTCTCTCTCGCCGCGTCTGTTAGATTGATGTCTGGTCTCATCCTCGTCTCCACCCCCGCCGCCAACTGTTCAGCCGACGTCGGCATCCGCGGCCTGGGCTTCCTCAACGCCAGCGATCCAACCGGCGTCACCGGCATCTCCGCCGACGGCCACACCGTTCTCGGGATTTCCGGCATCGTCGGCAACCAAACGCCGCTGTTCTGGTCGATCGATCCGAGTATCCAGCTTCACCAAATCACGAGGCCCCAGGGATGGACGGATGTCACCCCCATCTCGATCTCCGCCAACGGATCAACCGTCCTGGTCATCCGCACGAACACACTGTCACCTTCCGCCTACCTGTACACGAGCGGTGTCGTCACCCTGATACCCAACCCCGCCGGCACCTCCTCGATCCATGCGGTCGCTCTCTCGCCCGACGGCTCGTTCTTCGTGGGCAGCGCGAGTTTCTCGGGCGGCGTCGGCACTCGCGCCGTGCGTTGGAACAGCCCCACATCCGCCACGCAACTCGCGCTCCCGGGATCCACCATCCAGGCGACCGCCGCCGTCGCCGCCAGCGACGGCTCCATCTACGGAGCGGGATACAACGGGGCCACCGGGTACTCGGTCCTGGCACAATGGCACGACAACCTCGTGACCCCGCTCGCCACGTTGCCCATCTCGGGAACCGTCGCCGCCGCTCCAAGGTTCGTCTCCGCCGATGGAACCGTGATCCTCGGTGAGACCGATACGAACTCTTCCTCGCCGACATCGACCGCGTGGCTCTGGTCCGCCGCCTCCGGGTTCCAGCCCATCCCGCTCCCCAACGGAAGCAACTCGTTCATCCCTTCCGGCATGTCCGCCGACGCCTCGATCGTCGTCGGAAGGAACGACATCTTCTCGTCCACACCCAGCGCGCTCATCTGGACGCCCCAGCTCGGCACTCGCACGTTCGCCAACTTCCTCACGCTCGCCGGCGTCAATGTCGGCGGTTGGACGTTCGATGACCCTCCCGTCGTCTCCGCCGACGGCACCCGCTTCGCCGGCGATGGCCTCGATCCCAACGGCCGCCGCGAGGCCTACCTCGTCACCATTCCCGCCCCGGCCTGTGCGCCCGCGCTCCTCTGCGGCCTCGCCCTCCTCCCACGTCCGCGCCGCCGCGTGAGCGCACACTCCCCTTCCAATTCCGCGCGCGCGTGATATGATTGTGCGTTCGCGCCCGCCACCCCCGGGCGCACCACTCGCACTCGCGGCCAGGGGGGCTTGGCCAAAAACCCGCAGATCGCACGACAGCGACGGCTCTGATTTGTCGCTTTGCTGCTTTTCCGATTTGCTGCTTTGGAGAACCCCATGCCCGCCAAGTGGACCAAGAAAGACCTCCTCTCCCGCCCCATCGAGCACATCGACATCACGCGCATCGATGCGCGGCCGATCATCGACTCGTACCGCGACATGGCGTACTCCAGCCGCACGCTCGCCAACGCGGCCGACATCTACTCCATGATGCTCAAGGACAAGGACTGCGCCGTCATTCTGACGCTCGCGGGCTCGCTCATCAGCGCCGGCCTCAAGAAGGCCATCATCACGCTCCTCGAGAACAACATGGTGGACGCCATCGTCTCGACCGGCGCCAACATCGTCGACCAGGACTTCTTCGAGGGCCTGGGCTTCAAGCACTACATCGCCCCCGGCTCCCCCGAGGCCCCGCCCGTCGATGACATGACGCTGCGGAACATGATGATCGACCGCATCTACGACACGTACATCGACGAGGACGACCTCCGCGCCTGCGACCACGCGACCTACGAGGTCTTCAACGCCTTCGCCCCCGGCGCGTACAGCTCCCGCGAGTTCATCGAGGCCATGGGCGCGTACCTCGCCAACAACTCCAAGTTCGCGAAGAACGAGTCCATCGTCAAGACCTGCTACCAGAAGCGCATCCCCATCTTCGTCCCCGCCTTCAGCGACTGCTCCGCCGGCTTCGGCATCGTCCTCCAGCAGACCGAGGCCATCGAGCAAGACCGCGGCCAGGTCGCGATCGACAGCGGCAAGGACTTCCGCGAGCTGACGGACATCAAGCTCGCCTGCAAGGACACCGGTCTGCTCATGCTCGGCGGCGGCGTGCCCAAGAACTTCGCGCAGGACATCGTCGTCGCGGCCGAGTTGCTGAATGAACGAAAAGGCGGCAAGGCCCGCGGCGACATCGGCATGCACAAGTACGCCATCCAGATGACCGTCGCCGACTCCCGCGACGGCGCCCTCTCCGGCTCCACCCTCCGCGAGGCCTGCTCCTGGGGCAAGGTCGACGTCGTCCACGAGCAGATGGTCTTCGGCGAGCTCTCGGC
>DASZWV010000174.1:0-2924 GCA_035546115.1 Phycisphaerales bacterium | reverse complement strand
GGTCTCCGCAACCTCCACCGACATCGACGGCGGCATCTCCATCGACGGCTCGCTCATCGAGCCACCCCCGACCGCCACCGCTCCACCTCCGCCCGCACGCTCCGAACCGAGAACCAGATCGTGATGAACAGCGGAAAAATCGACAGGAACACCGACACCATCACGCCCACGACGATCCCCATCACCCTCCCGAACTCCGGCGGCGGCCCGCCGCGCATCGATCCCGAGGGTCCGCTCGTCTGAGCGGATTGCATCACATCCGTCATCATCGATCCTTCGACACATCCCCACATCGCCCCGAGCCCGATCGCCCCGAGCAGCGCGCACGCGCCCCAGAGACGCATCCCTCCGCCCGCCCAGGCGGACCGACGCGTCAACCCGATTCCCAGAACAATCAGGCACACCGCCAGCACCGCCAGCACGAGATAGCCCCCCTCGATCACCCAGATGTACCTGTGCATCGTCGCGAACGGATTCACCTGCGGCCCACGCCCCGCCGGCATCTGCGACGCCACCGCATCCATCATCGGAATCATCAACGGCAGGATCAACCCGCCCAGCGACTGCAGGCACCCCAGCGCGCCGAACACGATCGCCAGCACCCCGATCACCGTCGGCCACACCACCCGCCGCGGCGGCGCCGCAAGCTCCGCGGGAATCACCGGCGGGCTGACGGGGAACTCGCTCACGTGGCCGGGGGCTCCTGCGCAGGCTCCGCCGCGCCCGCTCGCACCTCCACCGATCCCGCGCCCGTCGCCCCCGCCGCATCCGCCGCCTCCGCGATCCTCAGCACGATCCGCCGTCCCGTCAGGTCATCCTCCTGCTGCCGCACCCGGATCCGCTGCTGCTTCACCAGCTCCAGCACCGCCAGAAACAGCCCGATCATCTCCGAGCGCGACCGCCTCTCGAAGATCCGCGCAAAGTCCATCTCCTCCGTCCCGCCCGCCACCAGCGACTCCTCCGCGTGCCGCCGCAGCCGATCGACGATATCCTCGGCGTGCAGCTCCACCGGCGTGTCGTCCATCACCACACGGTGCTCGCCCACCCGCGTGAGGTCCACCGTCTCGATGATCCGGCCGAACGCCTCCACCAGGTCGATGAGCTCGATGTCGTCCAGATCCACCGGCCCCGTGATCTCCTCCGGCGGCAGCGGCGCCGCCTCCGGGTCCTCCGACTTCGGAGCCTGCGCCTTGGCCGCGGGGAACATGCTCTCCCAGTCGTGCTTGCTCTTGTTCAGCCGATCCCCCGCATCGCGGAACTTCTTGTACTCCAGCAGCTGGTGGATCAGCTCCGCGCGCGGATCGACCGGCGCCTCCTCCGCCCGCGGCCGCCCCTCATCGATCACCGTCCCCTCCACCGGCGCGCTCCCAATCTGCACCGGCGTAAGCGTCCGAGACTTGATCTCCATCAGCGTCGCGGCCATCACCAGAAACTCCCCCGCGCGCTCGATGTCGATCCGCCCCCCCGTCGTCGGGTTCGCCAGCTCCTCGATGTGCTTGAGATACTGCTCCGTGATCTGCGCGATCGGAATGTCCGTGACCTCCACCTCGGCCCGGCGGATCAGGAACAACAGCAGATCCAGCGGCCCCTCGAAGGCATCCAGCCGAACCGTGTACTCGCTCGAAGAAGCAGTCATCGCAGGCATCCTTCCTCATTCCACGCCGCGGCCGTCCCTCCGTGGCACGGGCATCCTGCCCGTGGTCTTCGCCGGCGGAGCCGGCCCCGCACGCATGGCCCGGGGCCCGAGCCCCCCGGAGCGGGCGACACAAAGCCGCCCGATCCAAACCCATGCGCACACATATCGAACCGCCCAGAGCATACCCTTTCCCCCATGGCCCAGCGTTCGGCCCCACCCGCATCCCAGCCCGTTTCCGTCGGCCTCACCGCCGATGAAAAGGCCTTCGCCACCCGCGTTCTGAGCGCCGAGGCCCAGGCCGTCCACGCCCTTGCCGGACGCCTCGGCCCCGAGTTCCACGCCGCCGTCGACCTCCTCGTCAAGTGCGCCGACGCCGGCGGCACCGTCCTCATCACCGGCCTCGGCAAGTCCGGCCTCATCGGCGCCAAGATCGCCGCCACCCTCTCCAGCCTCGGCATCACCGCCCACTTCGTCCACCCCGCCGAGGCCGCCCATGGCGACCTCGGCCGCTTCCGCCCCGCCGATGTCTGCCTCGCCCTCTCCTACTCCGGCGAGACCGACGAGGTCGTCAACCTCGCCTCCATCCTCAGACAGGACAATCTCGCCGTCATCTCCATCACCCGCGGCTGGGCACCCCCTCGGGTACCCCCACGCTCCGCGTGGGGTTCGGGTAGTGACACGAACACGCCAAAAGACGCCACGCGGAGCGTGTCGGTACCCAACTCCCAACCCCAGGCCACCCTCGAGCGCCTCGCCACCGTCCCCCTCTTCATCGGCCCCTGCGACGACCCGGACCTCTCCCCCGCCCCAACCTGCTCCACCACCGCCACGCTCGCCCTCGGCGATGCCCTCGCCCTGTGCGCCGCCCGCCGCCGCAACTTCACCGACAGCGACTTCGCCAAGCGGCATCCCGGCGGCTCTCTCGGCGGCCTCCTTCGCCCCATCACCGAGCTGCTCCGCTTCCGCGTGGGCACGACGCTCAACCTCATCCCCGACGATCTCCCCGTCGCGCAGGCCCTCAAGCTCTCCGAAACCCGGGAGCGCCGCTCCGGCGCGATGCTCCTCATCGACCGCGCCTCGGGCATCCTCACCGGCCTGTTCACCGACGCCGACCTCCGCCGCCTCATCGAGCGCGACCGCGACGCCCTCGACCGCCCGGTCCGCGACGTCATGACGAAAAACCCCGGCACGCTCCGCGACACCGCGCTGGTCCGCGACGCCGTGAACATGGTCCGCGAGTTCCGCCGCGACGAGATCCCCGTCGTGGATGCCGCCGGCAAGCCCATCG
>DASZWV010000173.1:0-4154 GCA_035546115.1 Phycisphaerales bacterium | reverse complement strand
CACGGCACGCCCAACAACAACAGCGATCTCGACCAGGGCTGGACGACCGAGGTCTTCCTCCCCTGGTCCACCATCAACATGCCCGCCATGCCAGCCAACGGGCGCGCCATCACCATGAACTTCTCGGTCATGCTCGACGACAACGGCGGCATGCGCGACGGCACCAACTACTCCCAGAGTTCCGACCCCAACCTCCGCTTCGGCCCGCGCGTCATCGACGACCAGATCGACGGCGCCGCCAGCAGCTACACCACCTGGGCCACCGGCATGCTCGGCCCCGTGGACTACGCCTGGCTCGTCTTCACCGACCCGCGCGCCAGCGACCGCCCGACCCCCGCCATCCCCCTCTGGGTCGACGGCGTCACCGGCTACGGCGCTCGCCTCAACTTCATCGCCCCCACCGCCTCCAGCTACGTCCTGAACACCTACGGCCCCGCGTGGCGCGGCGGCGTCTACAAGTACGACCTCCGCTGGTCGGAGAGCCCGATCGTCTCCGAGCTCGACTGGGATTCGGCCACCCCCATCGACAACACCTTTACGCCTCTCAACAAGGGCACCGAGCAGATCCGCATCGGCGGCTTCGAGCCCGGCAACACCTACTACGTCGCGATCCGCGGCGAGGACACCGCCGGCCGCATGGGCGACATCGCCCAGATGACCTTCACCACCCAGGACGAGCTCACCGACACCTCGATGGGCAACCGCATCATGAACGCGATGGCGGGCAGCGGCCTCATGACCGAATCCGGCCAGCCGTTCGACATGGTCGCCAGCACCATCACCGAGGACGGCCTGTACGTCCGCAACCTCTACCCCGGCGACGGCTGGGACTCCGCCAACCAGCGGTACATCGACTTCACCCAGACCCCCGGCGCCGAGGGCGACCCCACGGCCTATTTCGACGCGCTCGCCGCCAGCGGCGTCAACACGCTCCGCGTCAGCCTCGAGTACCTCGGCACCGGCGCGCCCGGCCTCCGAGGCACCTACTGGCTCGAGTCCAGCCCCGGCGTCTACAACGAGGCCGCCCACCAGTACCTGCTCGGCGTCATGCAGCAGGCCAACCGCGTCGGGATCCATCTCATCCTCGCCCCCTTCGACACCTTCGACTACCGCACCCACTTCAACATCACCCCGTTCGCCGCCCAGAACGGCGGTCCGCTCTCCACCATCGACACGTTCTTCCAGGACAACACCATCCAGCAGATGGTGCAGAACCGCATGATGAAGATCCTCGACTGGGTCCACGCCAGCCCCGACTCCGCCTGCGTCATGGGCATCGAGGGCGTCAACGAGTGGGACGACTGGACCTGGACGAGCAACCCCCGCGGCGACCCGGAGCGTCTCCAGGAGATGCGCGACCGCTCCAAGTACATCCTGCGCGAGGCGCGCACCGTCAAGGACTACGACCCCACCGTCCTCTCCGTCTCCACCACCATCGGCCTGGTCCCCAAGGGCCCCGTGGCCCGCGCCGAGTTCCTCGCCCCCGGGCTCGACCTCCTCACGCCGCACTTCTACACGGCCTCCACCTCCGAGCCCATCAACAACCCCGACGCCAACCGCAGCATCCGCCCCGTCACCGACTACGCCGCGCTCGCCGGATACTGGCTGAGCAACCGGCGCGACGGTCGCGCCCTGTTCAACGGCGAGTGGGGCCTCGTGCCGTGGCTCTTCCCCGGCGGCCAGACGTACTACACCGGGCTCTCTCCCAACGCCGACCCCAGCAAGCCCTGGACGCTCGACGACGACGCCGCCATGTACCGCACCACCACCTGGACCCAGATCGCCATGGGCATGGCGGGCCCGGGCAACCGCCTCACCAGCGGCGAGACCGCCGCACTCATCCCGCAGAACCTGCAGATGCTCTCGGCGCCCTACCCCCAGCAGATGCGCGACATCCAGCTCACCGCCGCGAACTTCCTCGCCGACACCTCACTCGGCTTCAACGCCAACGACTACAACCCGCTCCCGCTCGCCGGCCGCGTCACCTTCGGCAACACCGGCAAGGCGCTCATCGGCGTCGGCTCCACCGACGGCAACCAGGGCATGGTCTACGTCGTGCAGGACCTCAACCGGACCTGGGGCCGCGCGCCCGTCGCGACCATCACCATCGACGGCCTGACCAGCGGCGACCTGATGAACGTCGAGTTCTGGACCACCGACGCCGGCGGCTCGCAGATCTCCATGGTCCTCGGCGCCGAGGTCGTCGCCGGCAAACTGACCGTGTCCATCCCGCCCTTCCGCGACGACATCATGGTCCGGTTCGCCAAGGCCTGATCTCATCCGCAAGGCAGGACCCTCGGGGGGGACCATCTCCCCGAGGGTCCGATAGGTGCCGGCCGTGCCCACCTCCCCATGAATATGGATGGAAGAGTGGGGCGGTCACGCCGCGCAGGGGCCTCCTCACCGCCCGAACGCCCGATCCCTTGGCCCGCCCCGATTGCCGGGGCATGATCCAGGTGTGTCCGCGCGAGTCAAAGACATCGCTCTGATCGCGAGCCTCGGCCTGCTGGGGTTCCTCCAGGGCTGCGGCGACCAACCCTGCGCGCCCCGCGATCGCGCCGACGTCCGGTGCGCACCGGCCCCGCCCTACTGGCCGCCGATCGCGCCCCACTGGTCCGAGCGTGACATCCGCATCGGCATGCTGCCCGCGCCCCCGCCTCCACCCCCGCCCGAAAGACCCCTCTGGCCTCGCCCGTCGCCCCCCATCCGCGCCCAGGGTGCCGGCGGTTCCGCGAGCCTCGTGTTCAGCAACCCCGATCTTGCCAGTCTCCCCGCCGGCGCGGAGTATTCACGCAACGACCAGGCCCTCTCGCCGCGCCCAGACCAGCCGCTCCTGGCGAGCACCGAGTGGCCCGAGCGTGAACGCGCATCGCTCGCCTACCCGCGCTACGTCTACCTGAGCAACCAACCCAACCAGTTGCTCTTCTTCGAGAACGAATCGAAATATCGCGGCTACGCCGGCTACGGCGGATACCTGTCGATCCCCGCCGCACCAACCCAGGGCGTCTGGGGATTCTGGCGCTGATCGATTCGCGGGCGATCCCGCTCAGGGCGCCGGCGGAACCGTCGCATCCATCGTCCCGCCCGCGGGCTTGAGCTTTCCGGCCGCCTCGCGCGCCTCGTCGTGCTCCGCCTGGATGGCGTCGTACTGCTTTGAGATCACGGCGATCTTCTTCTTCAGGTCGAGCAGCTCCGCGCGACGCGTGTCGCTCGCCGGAAGGGTGTCCGGGTCCACGTTGCCCAGCACGTGCTGGTACGCCTGCTTCATCTCCAGCAGCTTCGCCAGTTGCTCCTCCGCCCTCACCGGCGGCAGCCCCGCATCCGGGTCCGCCTCGAGCCCGAAGATCCCCGCGTTCCGGAACGCGGGCCTGTTCATCATGCGCACCTGCCCGTTGATCACCGCGAACTGCTGCCGCCCGATCGGATCGAACAGACGCGAATCGTCCCCGCCCTGCGCGGCCCGCGGCATGCCGCCGCCGACAAACTTCACCGACGACTCGTTCACGTCGCGACGCATCGCCGCCTCCGCCTTGCGCTGAGCGTCGTCCATCGCGCTCGCCCAGTCGGCCGCCGTGCCCTCGACGCGCACCGGCTCCGCGACGCCCCCCATCCGATTCTGAAGCCGGAACCGCCACGCCCGTGCGAGCCGATCCTCCGGGAGCATGCCCCCGCCCTGCCCGAGGTCCACGAACTTGCCCAGCGGCGCATCGATCTCCATCTTCTTCGCGCCGCGCCGGATCACCAGGTGCAGCGTCTCCCCCGGATCGTGCGAGATGATGATCGCCTGCAGCAGCGGCTTGGCCGCCGGCCCGTCGAGCCTGATCCCATCCGCACGCACGATCAGGTCCCCCGGCTCCAGAAGCCTGGCCGCCGGGAACGGCGGAAACGTCTCGCCCACCACCGCCGGATCGCGAAGTTGCTCCCCGAACCGGAAGCCCAGCGCGGCACGCGGGGTGCGATAGAACCGCTGGCGCGCGATGCTCGAGAGCCGATACCGCGCCTCCAGCGACAGATCCTTGCGCGCCAGGACCCCCTCCATCATCTCCAGCGTGAACTGCTCGTTCGCGCCGATGCGCTCCGAGGCCTGCTGCCGGATCGCGAAGTTCGGGCTCCCAAGCTCCGCAACCAGCCGCTCGAACGTCGGGCTGATCTGA
>DASZWV010000172.1:0-4692 GCA_035546115.1 Phycisphaerales bacterium | reverse complement strand
ATCCGATCATCGACCAGCTCATCCTCGACGCCAACGGCGACGGCGTGGTCACCGACCTGGAGATCACGTCCCTGGTCGACAACTCGTCCACGGACTTCTTCCTCAAGGGAACGGCCAACACGTCGCCCTTCAACGGGCTCGACATCGCGATCTCGCTGGGCGCCTGCTGCAACGGCACGGTGTGCGCGATCCAGCCGCCGAACTTCTGCACCGGCGGCAACGGCACCTACAAGGGCGACAACACCACGTGCTCGCCGGTGAACGCGTGCCTGATCGCGGGCGTGTGCTGTCGCGGCGCGACGTGCAACAGCGGCATCGCCCAGGCCTCGTGCACCGGCAACGCCCTGGCCGGCGCGTTCTTCGCCAACAGCAACAACTGCAACGCGCCGGGCAACACCACCACGCCGTGCTGCTATGCCGACTACGACAAGAGCGGCACCATCGCGGTCAGCGATATCTTCAACTTCCTCAACGACTGGTTCGCCGGCAGCAAGTTCGCGATCGTCGGCGGCGACGGCAGCACGGGCACCCTCGCCGTCCAGAACATCTTCGACTTCCTGAACGCCTGGTTCGCCGGCGGCTGCTGAGCCCGCGGCCCGCGGTTGCTTGAACGATGGTTTCATCGCAGCCCCCATCCCTGTGGATGGGGGCTTTTCATTTCCACGGAGAAGATGGGGCGTTCATCTACGGCTTTGCGCAGGCTTCACCCGCTTTCTGGGGTCCCCCCGGCCGCGAATGGCTTGTCGGACTTGGTTGGAGGGTTAGACTGGAATCGGCAGTCGTTCTTGGCGAAATACCGAACGAATACCGTTCAGACTGTGAAGAAGATCGGTAGAAACAGAAGGCCCAATCCCACGAGCGGGCGCGGACTGTGTGACGCCGAGCCAAATCAGTAGGACTCAACGAGGCAGTTCTTGAAGACCAGGAGATGGAACTCATGCGAATCGTGAAGCAGTTGGTGTGTTCGGCGGGGGCGTGCTTGGCCTTGGCCGCGGCGGCGATGGCGACACCGGGGGATGTGGTGATCAGCCAGGTGTACGGCGGCGGCGGCAATAGCGGTTCGACTTACAAGAACGACTTCATCGAGTTGTTCAACCGCAGTTCGTCGAACGTGAGCATCGCTGGTTGGTCCGTTCAGTTCATCAGCGGCAATGGCACTGGTACCTGGGCTGTCAATCCGATCGGAACCGGCGCGGTGACCTCGCTTGCGCCTGGAGAGTATTACCTCGTTCAATGTGCCGCCGGCACGGGCGGTACTACAGATCTCCCGACGCCCGACCTGATCGGAACGCCAGCGTTCGCGATTGGTGCTTCGTCGTTCAAGGTCGCTCTGGTGAACAACACGACCGCGCTCGTTGGGCAGGTTCCCTCCGGCTCGGGGGCGTCGATCATCGATTTCGTTGGCGCCGGAGGTGCTTCAAGCGTCAACGGTTACGAGACGGGCCCCGCGCCCGCTCCGAGCAATACCACGGCGGCGATTCGAAACGGCGGAGGCTGCATCGATACCGACAGTAATACAGCCGACTTTTCAGCCTCCGCTCCGACTCCTCGCAACTCCTCCACGATCTCGCCCTGCGCTGTCAGCGGGGCGTGCTGCTCAACCCTCGGTGTGTGCACCGATGGCCTGCAGAGCGACTGTACCTCGGGCACATTCTCTGCCAACCAGACGTGCGCCTCGATCTCGTGCACGCCGTCCCAGGGCGCCTGCTGCACGGCCTCCGGCAACTGCTTCCTTTCCACGCCCACGGGGTGCGGCACCAACCAGTTCACATCCCTGGGCACCACGTGCGCCTCGGCGAACTGCGCTCAATACGCCGCGGCGTGCTGCAACGACAGCGACGGAACGTGCTTCGTGACCTTCCCGTTGAACTGCGGGACCGGGAACACCGCGGGGGCCCTGGGCACCTCTTGCTCGCCCAACAACTGCTTCCAGCCGATGGGCGCGTGCTGCTCGGGCAATCAGGCGGGGTCATCCTGCAGCGTGATGGCCGCGAATCTCTGCGATTCGGGCGACTGGCTGGGCATCAACACGACCTGCACGACAGGCATCTGCGCTCCGCCGGCGGTCTCGATCAGCCAGATCTACGGCTCGGGCGGCAACTCCAACGCCGTGTACATGCAGGACTATGTCGAGCTGTTCAATCGCTCGGCCGCGAGCGTGGACCTGAGCGGCTGGACCATCCAGTACGCGAGCTCCGGGGGCACGACGTGGCAGCGCACCTCGCAGATTCCCAACGGCACCACGCTCATGCCCGGCCAGTACTTCCTGGTGCTTCTGACCCAGACGGGCACGAACGGCGTTGATCTCTCCGGCTCGGCGGACTACATCCCCAACAACGGGATCGACACCTCGGGCTCGGCGGGCAAGGTGGCCCTGGTGCGCAGCGGCTCGCTGCTGGCGGCGATCGGCTGCCACAACGGCGAGGCCGTGCTCGTCGACTTCGTGGGCTACGGCTCGGCAACCGACTGCTTCGAGGGGAGCAATCCGGCCCCGGGCCTGAGCGCCGCGTTGGCCGAGTTCCGGGCGGCCCACGGCTGCCAGGATTCGAACGACAACTCCGCGGACTTTTCGACCGCGCCGCCCGCCCCGCGCAACTCGCTCGTGACGTTCGACTGCAACGCGCCGACCGTCTCGGCGACGCTGAGCCCGAGCGCGATCTGCAACGGCACCTCCACGACGATCACCGCGACGCTGACCGCGGGCAGCAACCCGGCCAGCACGAGCTACACCGTGACGGCCGACCTGACGGGCATCGGCGGCGGCTCGGCCGTGGCCCTCACCGGGTCGTTCCCGACCTTCACGCTCAACGCGACTCCCGACGGCATGACGCTCCAGGGCGCGCACAGCATCACCGTGACCGTGAAGGATCAGCTCAACCGCATGGGCACGGCGACCGTCAATCTGTTCACCTCTCCGTGCACGAACTCGAGCTCCACGGTGGTGATCAGCCAGGTGTACGGCGGCGGCGGCAACACCGGCGCCGACTACATCAACGACTTTGTCGAGCTCTTCAACCGCTCATCCTCCGCGGTCGATCTCACCGGCTGGTCCGTGCAGTACGCCTCGGCGACCGACAGCGGCGGCGGCTTCACCAACGTCACCCCCCTGAGCGGCTCGATCGCCGGGGGCGGCTACTACCTCGTCCGCATGGCGCCGGGCGCGGGCGGCACGCTCTCGCTTCCCACGCCGGATGCGATCGGCACGACCGCGATGGGCGCCTCCTCGGGTCGTGTGGCGCTGACCAACAGCACGACGCCGATCGGGACCGTCTGCAACGATGCTCCGGTGCAGGACCTCGTCGGCTACGGTGCCTCGGCCGTCTGCTACGAAGGTGACATGTCCCTCGGGCCGGCGGGCGATCTGGGCAACACGCTCGCGGCCATCCGTCGCCAGGGCGGCTGCCAGGACACAAACCAGAACAAGCTCGACTTCGACGTCGGGGCGCCCACGCCGCGCAACTCGGGGAGCCCGCACAACCTGTGCACGCCGGTGACCACGGGCGTGTGCTGCCGCGGCGCGACGTGCAACAGCACCGTCTCGCAGGCGAGCTGCACGGGCAACACCCTCGCCGGCGCGGTCTTCGTCTCGAGCGCCAGCACCTGCAACTCGGGTGGAAGCACGACGACCCCGTGCTGCTACGCGGACTACAACAAGATCGGCGCCGTCACCGTCGGCGACATCTTCGACTTCCTCAATGACTGGTTCGCCGGCAGCCCGTACGCCAACTTCGGCGGCGACGGCACCCCGGCCTCGCTGGCGGTTCAGAACATCTTCGACTTCCTCAACGCCTGGTTCGCGGGCGGCTGCTGAGCCCGACTCGGCGGGCAAATCATTCCTCTCCAAGCCCCCGCTCTTCGGCGGGGGTTTTTCTTTGACGCGCCCGCATCGGCGGTCCGTACCCTTCAACCCGAGCCGGTTTGGCCCGGGTCGGGGGGCTTTCTGGAGTTGACCATGGCCGCGGTAGACACCGTTCTGGACTGGCTCAAGCGTGAGGAGAAGTCGTCGATCGCCCGCCTGATTGACTGGCTCCGCATCCCGAGCATCTCGACGCAGCCGGCGCACAAGGCCGACACCCGCCGCGCGGCGGAGTGGGCCGCCGATCGGTTGCGGGAGGCGGGATTCACGGCGGAGCTTCGCGACATCGGTTCGCCCGCCGGATCGGGCCATCCCATCGTCTGGGCGACGTGCCCGGGCGAGGGCGAGGCCGGGCCGCACGTGCTGTTCTACGGCCACTACGACGTGCAGCCCGCGGACCCCCTGAACCTGTGGGAGAGCGGCCCGTTCGAGCCGGTCATCAAGCCGAGGGATGGCGAAATTGGCGAACGCATCGTCGCCCGCGGCGCCTGCGATGACAAGGGCCAAGTGATGATGTTCCTCGAGGCACTCCGAGCCTGGAAACAGGTCGGGGGAAAAACGGCCGGCGGCGTCCGATTCAGTGTCCTGCTCGAGGGCGAGGAGGAGTCGGGTTCGGTGAATCTCGAGGCCTATCTCAAGCAGCACGCGGCCGAGCTCAGGGCGTGCGACGTGTGTCTGATCTCGGACACGGGCATGCTCTCGCGCTCGGCGCCGGCGATCACCTACGGGGTGCGCGGGCTGGTCTACGTCGAGGTGACGCTGCACGCGGCCAACCAGGACCTGCACTCGGGGCTGTGGGGGGGGCGATGCCCGAACCCCAACAACGAACTTGTGAA
>DASZWV010000171.1:0-4268 GCA_035546115.1 Phycisphaerales bacterium | reverse complement strand
AGCGGTGTATCCACCGTCAGCCCAGTGTTGTGCGTCGCCTGCGTCCACCGCCCGACGGCATACAGCGCAAGCAGCTGGCTCAACGTCCCCCGAGGACAATCCGGATTCCCCGCCCTCGGCCCTCCATTGCGGAGCAGGAACTGCGCCGCCTCGGCGCCCATGTCCCGTACCTGCGCCGTCGTCAGAATCTCGTTCGGCGCAAGCAGTCGCCCGCCCCGATACAGCAGCAACGGCCCCCCCGTCGGCGATCCCTGCACCGCCTGCCCCACCCGAAAGCTGTACATCCGAATCCCATGTCCCTCCCGGATCTTCTTCGGCTGATCGAGCGCCGCGGCCGCCCCGCCCTCTCCCAGGCACCGCGCCACCGCTCCGCCCAGCGCCCGGTGCGGCAACTCATTCGTCAACATCATCTGCGACGGAAACACCGCGTGCAGCACCCCCTTGCCCTGGGCGCCGCGCACCGCCACGCCATCCAGCCCCGGCCGCAGCGAAGACTCCGCCTCCTCCCACGTCGCCGGCTCGATCGCGCTCAGTGGGCCGGCAAGCTCCACACTGACGACGACATTGCGGGCGATCTCGCGGATCGCCTGCTCCCGCATCGCATCGTTCGGCGCCCCAAGCCTCGGCTCGGCCTGCTTCATCGCCTCCGCCAGGGCATCCCGCACCACCGTGTCTCCGCTCGCCGGCGCGCTCGCCGATCCCGACCAGGCGATGCCGCGCCCGATCATCTCCCCGCGAAGCTTCAGCGTCACGCACGCGCCCGCCGCGCCCGGCACCTTCTCGCCCTCCCCGATCGGCCCCCACGCACGAACCGCGTGCTGCACGGCCGAGAACGCCGCCAGCGTGTCCTCCGCAGCCGGCGCCTGGGCCGCGGCACGCATCGGAGCCAGCAGCACCACCGCAAGCCCGACCAGCGACGCCACGAAGCCCGCCACCGACCGCCGCCCCGCCCGCCGCGTCAAACGTCCGAGAACATCGCACGCCGCGCGTGTTTCCCAGGGGGCGCACGTGGCGTTGTGGAAACATCCCATGGTGAACTTGTGCAACATGGCCTTCCTGTGGTACAGTCTGTCTCGATCGTTCTGGGACGGCATGCGCCCCGGACGCGTCGGAAACGGGGTTCCTGGGGGTGATGCAGGGGTCGGTGGGTGAAGCCGCGAGCATGGACGCCGCGCTGGCACGCGCGTTGAAATGGATTTCCGGCAAGCACCCGGAGATCGGCCCATGCTCTTCGCTCTTTCGTTCATGTCGGACCACCGGCGGAAGCTGCTCATCCTGACGGTGCTGTCGTTCCTCGCCCTCTGCTAGCCGCACCCACGCGGCCGCACTGCGGGCTTCGCAGGCCCGCCGCGCCCGCCCCAGAGCGGCAAGCCGGGCGAAGGGTAGCGACCCATCGTCTCAGGCAGGAAATCCCAACGCGCTCCTTGAAAGTGCACGCCCCTTGCGAATCGCGGGGGCGTGCTCTTTTTCCGCGATCGTGCACGGCGAGAGTCCGATCGATTTCCGCCTGTCGCACCGGCGCCCTTGCACCGTGCCTCTTTGCCTCTTTGCCTTCGGCACGGAGTGCCCGCGATGGTTGCCCGGGGCGCCGCGAGGCTTGGCGAGCAAGCCCCGGGTTGAGGGCGCACCCGTCAGCGACACTGCCTTGGTCTTCGCGTCCGGAGGACGCACGAAGCGCCGCTGCTCTATGAGCGCGTCCCGCGAACCCCGGAAGCACAAACGAAAAACCCCGAGCTTGCGCTCGGGGCTCTCTTGAACCAGTCTGACGACCCGATCACCCAAGCGTGATCTTGTCCGTGCCCATCGCGCCGTGATCGTCCATGCCGCCGCGCTTCGGCGCCTTCTTGGACGACTTCTCCTCGCGCTCCTCGCCGCCGCCGGGCGTCGCGCCCGCCGTGTCGCCCCACTGGGCCCGCTTGAGCGAGAGGCCGATCTTGCGGTCCTCGATGTCGACGCGCAGGATCTTCACATCCACCTCGTCGTTGGGCTTGACGACATCCTGCGGGTTCTCGACCTTGTGGTCGGCCAGCTCGGAGATGTGCAGCAGGCCCTCGAGGTCCGACTCGAGCTCCACGAACACGCCGAAGTTGGTGATCTTCGTCACCTTGCCGCGAACGACCATGCCCGGCTTGTACGCGTCCGGAATGGCGTGCAGCCACGGATCCTCGGTGAGCTGCTTGAGCCCCAGCGCCACGCGCTGCTTCTCGCGGTCCACATCCAGCACGACGCACTTGACGACGTCGCCCTTCTTGAACACCTCGTTCGGGTGCGTGATCTTCTTCGTCCACGACACGTCCGAGACGTGCAGCAGCCCGTCGATCCCCGGCTCGATCTCCACGAACGCGCCGTAGTTGGCCAGGTTGCGGACCTGCCCCTCGATGACGGTGCCCGGCGGGTACTTCTCGCCGACGAGCTCCCACGGGTTCACCTCGGTCTGCTTCATGCCGAGCGAGATCTCCTGCTTCTCCTTGTTGATGTCCAGGATGACCACGTCCACCGCCTGCCCGGGCTGCACCAGTTCGCTCGGGTGGTTGACGCGCCGCGTCCAGGACATCTCGGAGATGTGCACCAGGCCCTCGATCCCCGGCTCGAGCCGCACGAACGCGCCGTAGGACATGATGTTGACCACCTCGCCCTTGACGCGCGACCCCACCGGGTACTTCTTCTCGATCTCCTCCCAGGGGGAGACCTCCTTCTGCTTCAGCCCCAGCGCGATCTTCTCCTTCTCCCGGTCGATGTTCAGGACCTTCACCTCGATCTTCTGCCCCATGCGGAGCATGTCGCTCGGGTGGTTGATCCGCCCCCACGACATGTCGGTGATGTGCAGCAGGCCGTCGATGCCGCCGAGGTCCACGAACGCGCCGAAGTCGGCGATGTTCTTCACCTCGCCCATCACCGTCATGCCCTCCTTGAGCGTGTCCAGCAGCCGCTTCTTCGCCGTCTCGCGCTCCTCCTCGATCAGCTTGCGCCGCGAGATCACGATGTTGCGCCGCTCCGTGTCGATCTTCAGCACGCTCGCGCGGATGTCCCGCCCGATGTACTCGCCGATGTCGCCCGGCCGGCGCACATCCACCTGCGAGGCCGGCAGGAACACCGGCACGCCGATGTCCACCAGCAGCCCGCCCTTGATCTTCCGCATCACGCGCCCCTCCACCACGTCCCCCTCGCGCGTCGTGTCCACGATCCGCTGCCAGTTGAGCATCCGGTCGGCCTTGCGCTTGCTCAGCTCGACCATCCCCGTCTCCGAGTCGATCCGCTCGAAGAGCACCTGCACCTTGTCGCCGACCTTCAGCTCCGCGGCGTTGTCGAACTCCTCGCGCTTGATCAGGCCCTCGGACTTCAGCCCCACCTCGACGACCACGTCGTCGCCCGTGAAGCCGATCACCCGCCCCTCAAGAATCGATCCCGGCGTGAACGAGGCGACCTGCTTGGTCAACAGCTCGTCCATCGCCGTCGCCCCCGCCCCGCCCCGGGTGCCCAGCGCCTGGCTGAGAAACGCCGAGGCCTCGTCGTCGGTAACGCCCAGTGATGCAATGAGATTCTCGTCGATCATTCTGTGTGCTTGCCTTCGACCGGCGGACCTTCCGCGGCCCGCCGATCAGTTGTCCAGCTTGTCATCCGACTCCGACACCACAACCCGCTCGATCAGCGGGTCGCCATCACGGATCAGTGTGCTGTGTGTGAAGTGGTTGCCCCTCTGGGGCGGCTGGAGGTGCGAACATGCCGCTCCCGCAACAGCGCGGGAGAAACGCGGCCCCGCCTTCCAAAGAAGACTGGGACCACATTGTTGGCACAACACCCCCCAACGGCAACCGATCCTTCTCGTCGCCTCAAAATTCCAGAAGCAACGTATCCCCACGGCTGAGTTTGGATTGCGAAACCCGCGAATGGCAAGTAGGATTTCGTCGATGGCCTTGCGACCAATCCACCAAGTTTCCCCGCTTTTCTGCGCCTTGATCGCCGCCGGATCGGCCCTCGCCGGCGATATCACGCTCATCAAAGACATTGGCCGTTCCGGATTCGGCTCCTACCCCAGCAACTTCTTCGAACTGGCCCCGGACAGGATCTTTTTTTCCGCGACCGACCCCATCGCCGGACGCGAGTTGTGGATCACCGACGGAACGACCTCCGGCACTCGGCTCGTGAAGGACCTCGTCCCCGGTGTCGGGGACAGCAACCCCGGAGGATTTCGTGCCGTCGGCAACCGCGTGTTTTTCGGCGCGACGCCGCAGCAGTGCTACACCGACATCTGGTCCACCGACGGCACC
>DASZWV010000170.1:0-5955 GCA_035546115.1 Phycisphaerales bacterium | reverse complement strand
CGTGAGGCCCTGGTTGGCCTTGGCCGAGGGCGGCGCGATGCCGCGCTGAACCAGCTTGTTGAGCGCCGCGGCCTGATCCAGATTCCGGTCCTCGAGAAGGTTGATGGCCATCGTGGAGACCTCGCCCATCGTGACGGCCTGGCGGGCCGGGCGGGCGTAGGTCTTGGGCACGTAGCCGAGCTTGGCGGCCATCGCGAGGCGTTCCTCGTACGTCGGAGCGCTGGCGCCGGTCCCGAGCAGAAGGCACGCGTGGATCGCATCGTCCTGCGAGGCGAGCGGGCGCATCTCGAGGTCGTCGAAGAACGAGAGCGGCGCATCGCCGTCGGCCATCGCCGCCTCGACGGCGGTGCGGCCCACGAGCGGTCGGTTGGCCACGGTGTCGGGCACATCACCGCGCTGGGACGATTGGGTCGAGGAGGTGCAGCCGGCCGGGCCGATGATCGCCGCGCCGAGCGCAAGTGTCAGAGCCGCCGTCATCCGCCAGAGGTTTGCTGTGTTCATTTCCGCGCCATCCCTGGATAGCCCCCGAAAATCCCCGCCCGGATTGCCAGATCGACAACTCCCCAGACGATACTCCGGTTCTCGCGCACGCGTGCGCGGGTGCGCAAGATCGGCTATGTGGACAACCGATCGACGCTGGTGTCGGTATCGTCCGGTCGGCTCTTGCGGCATGAAGGAACACCCCCCAAATGAGCGTGTCGGTTTCCAAATCGTCGTCGATTCGCCAGATCGGTCGAGCGCTGGTTGTGCTGCTGGTGGTCGCCTCTCTGGGCGCGTGCACGAGCGAGAAGTCACGGCTTGAGGCCGTCGTGAAGACCGCCGCGACGAACCGCGCGGCGGCGGCTACCGCGCTTCGAAACGCGTTTTTCGCCCGGCAGATCACCGCGAACGGGGCGATCGACATGGCCTACGCGCGGGTGGATGGGGCCATGGCCGCGGCCGGGGGCACTCAGCCGGCAAGAACGCCGACCGCGGCGGATGTCGCCTTCGCGGGGGCCGTGCTGGATTTCATCGCCCAGACCGAGCCGGACATCGACCAGAAGGTCGCCAATGACTTCTTCTGGATCCGGGTGGGCACGCTGGCCGGCAACGCGGCGGCCGCGGCCAAGGCGATGGGAAACACGCAGCTGGCCGCCGACCTGGTGCTGGCGGGCCCCCCACGGTGGCAGAACGATGCGTACTGGCGGCAGTGCCCGGCGCATGACGCCCTGGCGAGCCTCCTGCTGTTCGAGACCGACAAGGGGAAGGAGGCGCTGGACCGGCTTCGGGACCGGCCGGACCTTCCGGATGAGGTCGCGCAGGCCAAGGCGATGATCGAGAAGGAGATGAAGAAGCGTCCGCGGAGGTGACAACGCGTGGCGGGCCGCGAGGCCGGCTCACCACGGGGCACGCGCCTCCTACGGCACGATCTTCACGACGCTCACGCGGCCCATGAGCATGTCGTACACGATCTCGACGTCGTCCTCGACCATGCGGATGCAGCCCATGGACATCTCCTTGCCGATGGAGCCGGGGTCGATGGTGGCGTGGATGCCATAGCTCTGGCACTTCTTGGTGGTGTCGTCGAGGCCGACCAGGCCGATCCAGCGCTCGCCGAGCGGGTTCTTGGGGTCGTCCTTGTTGAACTTCTCGCCGGTGCGGGGGTTCACCCAGTGCGGGTTGATGAGCTTGGAGCCCTCCTTGACGGAGAACGGGCCCAGCGGCGTGGAGCCATGCTCGCCAAGTCCGACGTTGAACGAGCGGATGTACACCCAGCCCGGTTCGGCGCCGCCCCCGAGGCCGCTGGTCCCGATCGAGCTCGGGGCGGGCGTGGGTCCGGCGAAGATGTCCATGCGGAAGGCGCTCTTGCTGACGACGGCGTGGAAGGGGCCCTTGACGATCTTGAGTTCCTGTCCGACACGCAGGGCGGTCGGGCTCACGCCGTTGATGCGCTGGATGAAGCCGGCCTCGGTGACCGAGTTCACCTTGCGGCTGATCTTGATGAGGCTGTCGCCGCCTGCGATCTTGTAGGTCTCAACGAGGGGGTCGCCCGGGTAGACGTTCGTGGAGAAGACCAGATCGCGGTTCAGGTCGGCCATCCAGCGGCGGATGCCGTCGCGGTCCTTCTCATCCACGCGGGGATCGATGAAGATCTTGTTGAGCAGGGCGCGGGCCTCGACGAGCCTGCGCTCCGCGACGGCCTTCTCCGCCTGGGCCTGGTAGGCGGCAAGCTCGCTGGGAAGACCCGACGAGGCGTTTGTCGGAGAGGCCTCCGGAGCGGTCGCCGTTGGGGAGGTCGGCGTCGAGGCGGCGCTGGCAACGGATACCTGCGCGAGAGCGTTCGGAGGCTCCTCGCGTCGGGCGAGGCTGGGGCGATCGGGGCTCGCGGGGAGCGCGGCGTTGGGCGCGGGCGTGAGGCGGGCCGCTTCCGGCCGGTGCTGGGCGCCCATCTCGAGGATGACCGGCTCGGGCTTGGGCGGCGCGGAGGCGACGGCCGGCTCGCTCGCCGCGGGAGTCTGGTTCTGCAGCGCGACGCCCTCACCCTTGGCCGCGCGGGGACCGAAGAACGAGCCCTCGCGCGTGCGCACGAGGTACACGAACAGGCCGCCGAGCACCAGGAGCAGCAGCAGCACGCCGAGCGCACGCTTGTGGCCGGAACGCCCGGCCCGGGCGCTGCGCCGAGCGCGTGAATGGTGAGAACGTGAGGAAGCGCCGCGAAGCGTCTGGGATTGCAAAGCCATGGGAACCGTCCGTGGGAAAGGGCGAGTCGGCCGTCGCTCCGCGACGGGTGAGAGTGCTGCTCGGGCTGGAGAGTTTACCGCTTTGGGCGCGCGCGTGTCGCCGATGGCGCCTGTCGGCTATTTCGGCCGGATCGGGCCTTGGGGGCCAACTTCCGACGCGCCGGCTTGACGCGGATCGTTGCCGACGGTGTCAGGATGATGTGCACGGGCTGGTCGTGGGGCTCGGTCGGGACCTTCCTGCTCAACTGCTCGTCGAACGCGAGGGCGACCCTGATGGGCCGGTCGTTGGGAAGACCGAACAGAAGGCGGTCATAGTAACCGGCGCCCCGTCCGAGTCGGCCGCCGGCGCGATCGAACGCAACGCCGGGAACGATGACGAGATCGATCCGACTCGCGGGAACGGGCTCTGCGGCGGCGACCGGCTGACACAGCCTGAACCTGGGATGGGCCGAGTCGGTCTCGAGGTCTCTCGAGAACGACCGCACGCGCCGGGCGGTCATGAGCCCCGTCTTCCAATCGACCCGGGGCAGGCAGACGGCCTTGCCCGCCTTGAGCGCGGCGCGGATGGAGGATGTGAAATCGATCTCGCCAAGGCTCGCGAGGGGCCAGTAGAAGAGGACGGAGTTCGCACTCGCGTACTCATCCAGAGTCTCGAGGCGCGCCATGACCATGGAAGACAGCGCATCGCGGGCCGCGGGCGGGATCTGACCGACCCGCGCAAGGTAGGTCGCCCGCATCTTCGCCTTCAGAGAGGGTTTTCCGGTGCGCTTCTTCATGCTCCCTGGCCCCGCAGGCGCCTGGCCTCCTCGAGGCGCTCCTTGAGCAGCCTCTCGGCGCCGTGCTCGGTCGGACGGTAATAGCTCTTCGTCACGCCGAGGTAGTCCTGGGCGCCGACCTTGCCCAGGAGCGGGGACGGGATGCCCTCGTCGTGGGTGTAGTTGTACATGTCGCCCTTGCCTTTTCCCGCGCCGCCCGCGCTCATGGTCGAGGCCTTGCGCACGTTGCCGTCCTTGATGTGCTGCGGGACCTGCACGGTTCGGCCCTCCCGAACGTCGGCGAGGGCTTCCTCGATGGCAACATAGCTCGCGTTGCTCTTGGGCGCGAGCGCGAGGTACGTCACGCACTGGCCGAGGGTGATGCGGGCCTCGGGGAGGCCGATGCGCTCGACGAGCTCCCACGCGGCGGCGGCGACCATGATGGCCCGCGGGTCGGCGTTGCCGATGTCCTCGCTGGCAAGAATGGCGAGGCGACGGGCGATGAACCGCGGGTCCTCGCCCGCCTCGAGCATGCGGGCCATCCAGTACAGCGCGGCGTCGGGATCGCTCCCGCGGACGCTCTTGATGAGCGCGCTGGCGGCGTCGTAGTGCTCATCGCCCGTGCCGTCGTAGACGGCGGCCTTCTGCTGGATGGATTCCTCGGCATCGGTTCGGACGATGCGAAGAGAGGCCGGGGGCGTCGAGGCATCGAGGGAGGCGCCCCTGATGCCCTGATCCCCTGGTCCCTTGATGCCTTCGGCGCTCAGCACCGCGACCTCGAGCGCCGTGAGGGCGCGGCGGGCGTCGCCGTCGCACTTGATGGCCCACACGCGGTACGCATCTTCGTCCACCCGCAAGTCGAGCTTGCCATAGCCGCGCTCGGGATCGGCGACCGCACGCTTGAGCACACCGATGATGTCCTCCTCGCTCAGCGGCTCGAGGCGGAAGAGCGTGGAGCGGCTGACCAGCGCGGAGTTGACGGCAAAGAGCGGGTTCTCGGTCGTGGCGCCGATGAGCGTGATCAGGCCGCGTTCCACGTCGGCGAGCAGCACGTCCTGCTGGCTCTTGCTGAAGCGGTGGATCTCGTCGAGGAACAGGACCGTTCGCTTACCCGAGTCGCCGAGGCGGGCCTTGGCCTCGTCGAGGATCTGGCGGATGCGTGCGACGCCGACGCTGGAGGCGTTCTCTCGCTCGAAGTGGCGATTGAGGTGCAGGGCGATGACCTCGGCGAGCGTCGTCTTGCCGGTGCCGGGCGGGCCGTGGAGGAGGATGCTCGTGAGGCGGTCGGCCTGGAGCATGCGGCGGAGGAGCTTGCCGGGGCCGAGGATGTGCCGCTGGCCGGCAATCTCGTCGAGCGTGCGGGGACGCATCCGAACGGCCAGGGGCTCGACCGCCCTGGCCGCGGCGTCGCGCCGGGCTTGCCACAGATCCGCCATTCGGCGGGAGTTTAGGGGGCAATGGGATGCGGGCAGCGATCAGAATCCGCGGCCAAGCGGCGGCCTACCGGCGGCGGCGGATCACGAGCATCGCGCCGAGGCCGAACAGCGCCACCGAGCCCGGGCCGGGGACGATCCGCTGGCTGAAGCTCTGGCGGATGAACGAGGCGCTGGCAAAGTCGCCCGGCCCGACGGCGAAGAACTGCACGTTCTTCTCGACGTTGACCCGGGAGTACGTCGCCGGCGAGAAGTCGAGGAACGCCTGCTGGTTGGTCTGTCCGCCGGGAACGACGGTGGCCAGCAGGCCGCCCAGGGTGTTGCCGGGAGGGCCGTTGGGATCGGAGGCGGTCTCGAGCACCCGCGAGTATGAGCCTGCGCCGCTGGCGGCCCCGTTGAACACGAGCGACATGTCCTTGATGCGATACCCCTGCGCGAGGGCGGCGGCGTTCACCTCGACCGAGTAGTTGATGTCGAACGTGGAGGCGTTGATGTCACCGGGGAAGAGGTCGCCAAACCCGCCGGTGATGTCGAACCCGATGCCGTCGTTCGGGTTGGCCGCGATGTAACCGCTGATGAAAACGGACGAGACCGGGAACTGGGACGAGGTGTAGGCGTTGAACGTGAACAGCTTGTCGCCGATGTTGACCTGGTGGTCGTTGCTGGCGAGCACAGTGGCAAGCGAAACGGCTTGGCCGTTGTTCAGCGTGATGGCGCCCCTGGCAGGGGCGGCGAGCGCGACCAGACCGGCGGCCGCAGCCCAGAACACAGCGCGAGAGAGCATGACGCCTCCTCCGCAAACCACTTTGTCGCGCCGGGTGAGAGACCGACGCGGGGACAAGAGAGTCGCCGGATACCGACGAGAGTCCGGCTGAGGCCAACCTCCCGAGATTGGCTGTACCACCCTACTTCAGGCCGCAGTTGAAGCAACCAAAATAGGGGATTTCACAGTTGCTTTTTGTACCTCGTTCGGTACGAATAACCCCCGACGCAGTCGTCTCATAAATATCGACGAGAACGAGACTTACCGCGTATGTCGACGACGAC
>DASZWV010000169.1:0-11224 GCA_035546115.1 Phycisphaerales bacterium | reverse complement strand
TTCCGCCCGCTCGCACCCGGGCATCGCGCGCACGAGCACATCCTGCACATCGGCCGGCAGGCTCGTGGAGATGCCGTTGGCGTAGATCCACTCGCCGTGTGCCGGGCGCAGGCTCTCGGGCTCGAGGAAGACGTTGTGGCTCTCTCGCTCGGCGAAGCGAACGACCTTGTCCTCGATGCTCGGGCAATACCGCGGCCCGACGGACTGGATCTGGCCCGAGTACATCGGCGCCCGGTGCAGGTTCGCGCGGATCAGCTCGTGCGTGGCGCTCGTCGTCGAGGTGGCGCGGCACTCGACCTGCCGGAGAAGCGGAAACTCGGCCTCCGGATTCGCCGGATCACGACTCAGATCGCTGAAGGGCGTCGGCGGATCGTCGCCGTATTGGGGCGCAAGCGACTCCCAGTCGATGCTCGACCGCCTGAGCCGCGGCGGCGTGCCCGTCTTGAGCCTGCCGAGTTCGAAGCCGAGCTCCGCGAGCGCGCCCGAGATGCCGACGGCCGCGTGCTCGCCGTGCCGGCCGCCGGGCGTCTGCCGTTCGCCCGTGTGCATGAGGGCCCGCATGAACGTGCCGGTGGTCAGCACGACCGCCGCGGCACGGAGCGTGGAGCGCTCGCCGCTCGGCGTACTGCTCAGGACCTCGACTCCGTGGATGCGCCGGCCCTCGACGATCAGGCGCTCGACGCTTCCCGCGATCACCTCGATCTCGCGGCGCGACGCGATGAGTCGCTGAACCTCCTCGGCATAGGCGTGCTTGTCGCACTGGGCCCGCGGGCCGTGCACCGCGGCGCCCTTGGAGGTGTTGAGCACGCGGAACTGGATGCCGGTGGCATCGGCCGCGAGCCCCATCAGGCCGCCGAGGGCATCGATCTCACGGACGATCTGGCCCTTGGCGAGGCCGCCGATCGCCGGATTGCAGGACATCACGCCGATCTTGGTCGGGTCGTGGGTCACCAGCGCGACGGATCGCTCGGCGCCGAGCAGATTGGCAGCCGCCCACGCGGCCTCAACGCCCGCGTGCCCGCCGCCGATGACGATGACCTGGTACGTCCGTGCAAGCACGCACGATCATACGAGACTTCTCGGGTGCACCTCGGCGAGTCGTCTCAGCTTCCCTTCTTGTCGGCGACGAAGTCAACGCCCTTGAGACCGTACCGCGTCCAGCGGAAATGGCCGTAGACGTTGTCGGAGCCGCCGAGGGGCGCGTAGAGGGGCGGGAAGTCGTAGCCGGGGAAATATCCGGGTGTGCCGGGCGCCGTGTTGTATCTGTAGACGGCGGGCGGGCTCGTCGCGAGATTCATCGAGTTCACGGTGTCGGGATTCCAGCCCTTGTCGGAGTCGGACGTGCGCAGGTATCGCACGGAGCCGTCGAAGAACGCGAGGGGCTGTCGCGCGATCTCGTAGGCGTGCCAGATGGGGCGCTTGTAGCTGTGCCGGTCGAACACATCGAAGATGAAGACCTTCTGGCTCAGGAAGTTCACCTCGTACCACCGACGATCCGCGAGCTTGGGCCTGAGGGTCACGCCGTTCTCGTACAGGTGGTGATAGTCCGCGTAGGGCGCGAGCGTGGGTGCACCGCTCGCGTGGCGATCGGGCGCGAACGCGACCGGAACGAGTTGATATGTCGACCAGTACGGCCGGTACCACTCGTACGCTCCGGAAGGCACAGCGCTCGTCTCCGGCGAGCTGCCGACCAGGTAGGCGTAATCGTCGGGGTGCTTCTGCCAGCGGAGGACCCAGTCGTCGTCCGGGCATCCGACCGCCGGCTGGATCGGATTGGTGTCGCCGAAGTAGCCGGCGTCGACGAGCGAGAGATGCCAGTAGTTCCGGTTGAAGAAGCGGTTCTGCACCTCCGTGAGCGCTCGCCCGGTGCGACGGTAGATGATGTCGCGGGCCTGCTTGCCCTCCGCGACAAGCCAGCTCGACGTTCCCGTGAGGTTGCCGGCGGGGTCGGCGCTGTTGATCTTCCCGGGGACCCAGTTCAGGGCGCTGATGGTGTCCTTGTAGTCCGAGCCGTAGGTCACCTGCGCGGTGAACAACTGGTGCATGTTGTTGTAGCAGCCGGCGACCTTGGCCGACTTGCGCGCCTTTCCAAGCGCCGGCAGCAGGATCGCGATGAGCAGTGCGATGATCGCGATGACCACGAGCAGCTCGATCAGGGTGAAGGCCCGGCGCGCGAGATTCGGTCCGTTCATGTCTTCGCTCCTGCGGGCACGGTCCAGTCGGCCCGGGTGTTCAATACCGCCGGGCAGAAAGCGAGCACCATCTTGGATTCGGGGGGCATTGCGGATTCCATGGGCGCATTCAGAATGCCACAGAAATGCTAGCGGAGCACTTCGCTCCCCCCAAAGTCCACCCCTCGGAGCCCATGGCGTGTCCATCGGAAATGCGGATACACCGCGTCGTACGCGGCCCCGGAGAGCGTACGAGGCTCGTTCTGCGTCGGCCAATACAGATATTTCGTCGGAGGGATCGGGTTGGGATTCTTCGGATCCCATCCTTTGTTCGAATCCTTGGTTTTTCGCATGGCCACGGAACCGTCGAACATGACCAGCGGCTGGGCGGCGCTTTCGTACGCGTGCCAGATGTCGCGTTTGTACGAGTGCCGATCGAACAGATCGAACATCCAGACTTTCTGGGAGGGGAAGCTGACATCGTCCTGCGTGCGCTGGATGAAGAAGGTGTTTCCCGGGATGTAGTAGAGCAGATGGAGCCCCGGGCCGGTGGCGTAGTCGAGGATGTTGGCCTGGAAGATGGCGTTGCCCGCCGTCATGCCGTTGGACCCGGTCTCCGGCGCCCAGGCGTTCGGAACGAACTGGTAGGTCGACCAGAAGGGCAGGATGTACTTGAACTCCGTGGATGAACCGGGATCGGGATCGCCGGTCTGCTGCAGAACGGTGCCGACAAATATGGACGGATTCAATGTGGAAGCCCTGTTCCACAGGAGCGTCGTGCGGTCCTCTGGGCACGCCGCTCCGTACTCGGGAATCTTGTCGTTGAAATACCCGCCGTCGATGAGCGGCAGGTGGCCGAAGTTCCGATCGAGCATTCGATCGCTGATGGGTCCGTATGGGGTCGTCCCGGTCTGGCCGGTCTTGCGGCGGATGATGTCGACACCCTGGGCGGCGTGGGCCTGCACGGCCCCCTGCGTCGCGAGCGAGTTCAGGTCGCCCCATTGGCTGAAAATCTGGTTGCGCTTCACGCCGAGAGCGCACATGTTGCCCTTCCAGTCCGATGCGTAGTTGGTCAGAGCCTTGGCGAACTGGCCCATGTTGCTCGAGCAGGCCGCCGTCCGGGCCGCCCGGCGGGCCTTGCTCAAGGCGGGGAGCAGGATGGCGATGAGCAGCGCGATGATCGCGATGACCACCAGCAACTCGATCAGCGTGAACGCACGCGCACGGCGCAGATGCAGCGCGAGCATGGTCGTCCTCCTCGGTCTTGCCAACATCCGATACGAGCCGCTGGCCGAGAACCGGCGCGGCCAAGAACCGCCAGACATCGGATAGTGTGCCAGAACGCGGTGAATCTGGCAACTGTCGGGTGGGATTCCGGCGCAAACCGCCCATTCAGGGCACTAACGTGATAATTGGAACATGAAAGTCCAGCCGATGCCGCTCTCGAATCACCGAGACATCGATCGCATCGCCGGTGTTGAACAGGTCCAGCGGACGCGTGCATGCGAACTCGCGCAAGCGTCTTCCGCCGAGACGGATGATCGAGTCACCGGGTTGGAGCCCGACCGATTCCGCGGGGAGCCCAGGGAAAACCCGCGCCACATTCCAGTTCCCGCGGGTGAAGTCGAAACCGACCCCGATGCCCCGCAGAGGCTCGAATGTCACAGTTCGCTGTCCTCTCCCCGCGAAGCGCACGCGCCTGTTGCGCTGATCGAACGTGACGGCGAAGGTCTTCATCGCTTCGGCGCCGATCAGATCGGACGAGGATGATCGCTCTACGATGGGTCGCTGGAAGACGACATCCCCGAGCGTGATGTCGCTCGCGAGGCGGCCGGAGCGCATCTCGTAGGCCCCCCCCACCGCGACGCCCATCGCGATCGTGATTGGCGGGTTCTTGAAGTTCTGGTCGTCGAAATCCGACAGGGAGAACGCGCCGGCCTTGCCGGTATCCAGCAGAAGCGTGCGCCTGTGCGAACCGATGCGAACCTCCACCGTCGGCCGATCGCGGCTTGTCAGCGCCACGACCGAGCGCCCGTCGGGACGGGGCAGCTCGCCGCGAGCGATGCGGATCGCCGAGCCCGGATAGTCCACCGTGAGCAGCACATCGCGGAACGCCGGGTAGCCGAGAATGCCGTCGATGTTCGTCCCCAGAGTCGCCTGGATTTGTGAGAGGTCGAGGGCGATGGCCTCGAACCCGCTCAAACGGGCGTCGCCGATCTCCAGCTCGCGCACGCGGATCACGCTGGAGACATCCTGCCGCCGCCCCTGCGACCCCTCGGCGTACATGTCCACCGGGCGCGAGTCGTCCTTCAACAGTCGCGCGACGTGGGGCGCGACCACGGTCTGCGACGAACCCGTGTCGAGGATGAACGTGAACGGGCCGCGGCCATTCAGACGGGCGTCGATCAAGAAATAGTTTGCGCAGCGGCGGGACGGGATCGTGACCGTATCCGCCTCGTTTCCGCCGCGATCTCGAAGGGCGACCGCCTCGGGCTCGGCCTGGATCCGCTGCGAGACGGTGGAGCAACCGCCGATGAACATGGCGGCGGCGACGAGCAGGAGCAGGCGGGTGAGAATCGCTCGCATGGTGCCGAAGTATTGGAGCATCGGCGCGGACGGGCCGCCGGCACGAGTCAATGGGCGTTCTTGTGGACGAATCCGCGGAAGAGCGTGAGCCAGAGGATCTTGACGTCGAAGCCGAGGGACCAGTTCTTGACGTAGAACAGGTCGTACTGCAGACGCTTGCGCAGGGACGAGTTGCCGCGGTGGCCGTTGATCTGGGCCCAGCCGGTCATGCCCGCCTTGACGTGCTGGCGGAGCATGTAGCCGCGCCAGTCCTCGCGGAACCGCTGGATGAGTTCCGGGCGCTCGGGCCGTGGGCCGACGAGCGACATGTGCCCGAGCAGCACGTTGAAGAGCTGCGGAAGCTCGTCGAGACTGGTCCGACGGAGCCAGCGGCCCACGGACGTGACGCGCGGATCGTTGCGAGCCGTCCAGTGGGACGTGGCGTCGGCGGCGTCGCGCCCCGAGACGAGGGCGGCCGCGGACTCGTCCGCGACGTGGAACATCGTGCGGAACTTGTAGATGTCGAACGTCTGGCCGCCGAGGGAGACGCGCCGCTGCTTGAAGATGACCGGCCCCGGGCCGCCCGCGCGAATCAGGCCGGCGATGGCCAGCATGATCGGCGAGAAGACCAGCAACGCCGCCGCGCCGACGCACACGTCGAGCACGCGCTTGGAGATCCCCCCCAGGCCGGTCGTCGGCGACTCGCGATACGAGAGGATCGGCATCCCGTCGAGCTCCGAGACGGTCATGCTCTGCGGGACGAACCGCGGCGAAACGTCGGGGACGATGCGGACATCCACGGGAAACTTCTCGAGCCGGGACAGGACCGAGGGAAGCTCGGCCGCGTGGCGGGCCGGGAGCGCGACGTACACGGCGTCGGGCTTGTGTTCGGTCATCAGGCGTTCGAGATCGGCCAGGCCGCCGCGGATCGGCCTTCCCTCGCACTCGGTCCGGCGGTTGTGGCTCCAATGGCTGATGAAGTAGGCGACCCGGAGGCCCGTCCAGCTGTTGCGCTCCAGTGTTCGGGTGGTGATCTGGGCGACCCGACCGACGCCGATAACGGCGACGTGCCTCAGGTTCCAGCCGCGGCGACGAACGGCGCGCAGCGCGGCGCGGAACGTGATGCGTTCGAGAGAGACCGCGAAGGGCAGGAACACGGTGAGCAGGACGAGTTGCAACCGGGCGACGTCCAGCACGATCGTCCGGCCCAGCAGATGAAACTCCCGGGCCTTGTCGGCGTGCCTCTTGGCCTCGTCGAAGATCCCGGCGTCGGCGATGTAGATCGCGGCAAGGATCGCGAGAATCGCGATCGCGCACGCCTTGAAGACCTGCTTGGTCTCACTCAGCAGCGAGCGATCGCGCTGCGGCTTGTACAGGCCGAAGAACCGCATGCTCAGGAGCGTGATGGGGACCGTGGCCAGCATCAACGCTTCCTTGGGATACTCGATGACCCTTCCGAGCCACCAGGCCGGAACGTCGAGAACTTCCTTGCGCACCAGCCAGGCGCCGAGCGATGCGCCCGCGATGACCGTGGCATCGGCACACACGAGGAGTCCCACGAAGAGTTGATGCTGTTGCTTGAGCAAGCGTACGAACCCGGGATGCCCCTACGAGGTTGCCTTCACGCGACGCTTCCCCGCCCGGGCCGCATGACAGGAGTGCACACTGTGGCCGGTTTGGTCCAGATTGTCAACTCCGCCGCCCTCGCTTTGAAGGGGGTTTCTTCGCCGGCTTGTTCGGAGGTTGTTGAGTATCGCGCGCGCCGGGCGCTGCGCGCGGGCGAAAGAACGTCTCGTACAGGTCGTCAACCTCCGAAATATCCGGCCGGCCGGACGAGCCAGGCGCCGCAACGCTCACCCAGGCGTAGTGCCCCTGGCGCAGATCGGAGGTGGATCGCTCGCGCGGCGCGGCGCGGGCCGCAAGGGCCCGGTCGTGCTCGCGACGCCGCTCCGGGTTCGAGAGCACCTCGTACGCCGCGACGATGAGCGAGAACCTCTTCGCGGCGTCGCTGGATGCGTTGACGTCGGGGTGATGCCGCTTGGCCAGCGCCCGATATGCGCGCCGGATCTGCTCCTGGGTCGCCGTCGGCGCCACGCCGAGAACTTGGTAGTGGTTCGGCGGCATGGGCTATCGCGGCGTCTCCGGAGTGCCGTTTGTTGGTGGAGAGCCGATCGGCTCATCGCCGCGGGGCGCGGCGGGCGCGGGCGGCCCCGGAGCGTGCGGGTTGCCCGGAAGTCCGGGCGGCGGCGCCGAGCGCGGAGACTTGGTCGGCGCGGACTGGCTCGAGTTGTCCACGCCGAGACACTCGATGTCGTAGATGAGCGTGGCGTTCGGCGGCACCGTGCCGCGCCCGGTGGCGCCATAGGCAAGCGCCGGTGGAACGATGATCTTGCGACGCTCGCCCTTGGCGATGCCGGCGAGCGCGGTGTCGAGGGCGGGGAAGGGCGTTCCGCCGGGGATGCGGACTTTCACGGGGTCGCGCCCCGGCTTGCGCGAGGTGTCGATCTTCTGGCCGGTGGATGTCCAGTAGGTGAACTGGATGACGAGTTCGCCGCCGCCCTCGGATGCGGGGCGAAGGCGCGGCGCATCCGAAGGAGCGGGCACGGTCGTGATGATGGTCAGCCCCTCGCCCTCGCGACGCACGTCCGGAGCCTGCGGTTGGAGCGCGAAGCGGATCGGCTCATCGCTCCCCCACACTCTCTTTCCGGCCGCGTCGAAACCCGCATCGGTCATCTCGAGTACCGGACCCGCGAGGGACCAGCCCGCGGTCATCTCGATCGCGCCGCCGCGATTCACCGGAAAGGGGTGCTCGGTCTTCGCCGAGAACTCATCGGTTCGCCCAGCCCGAGGCGTGTCGATGACCGGCATGTCGAGCGACGGCGCCAGCGAACTCGCCTCCATCAGCGAGAGGCTCTCGGGCGCGCCCCAGAGATTGGCCAGGGCTTCCTTCAGTCCGGGCGACGGCGGCAGTTCGTACGTGCGGAGCCGGAGCGCACCCTGCCGGTCGTAGAGCTGGAGCACGTACATCCGGAACGGATCGGCGAGCGCATCGGCTCGCGCGATCTCCACGAGCATCGCATCGGCGAGGTCGTCGATGCGCACCGGCGTGACGTGCATGACGAGTTCGGGCTGGTCGCCGCGCGGCTCCGCGACAAACACGTGCGAGATCGCGGCCTTGAGCGCATCGATCGTCTCGCGGTCGCCCGGACACGGCCTCGCGGCGCGAACGGCGGGTGTCTCGCCGGGCTGCGCGAGCAGCGGTGCGGAAAGAGCGAGCACGCCCAGCCCACACGCGATAGCGATACGCGTTGCCATGGTGGGACTTTATTCCGCCGGCCGGGGGGCGGCTCGAGCGGCGCGACGCCGATCACGCGAGCTCGGGGTACAGCTTCTTCACCACGCCGATCAGGTCCTTGACGTGGCTGATGGACTCGTTCATGAACTTCTGCTCGGTCTCATCCATCTTGAAGGTGATGATCTTCTCGACGCCCTTGGCGCCCAGCACGCACGGCACACCGACGAACATGCCCTTGCCCTTCTGGCCCGGGGCCGCGCCGAACTCGTCCTCGCAGTAGGCCGCGCAGGCGATGACGCGCTTCTTGTCGCGGACGATCGCCTCGACCATCTCCACGGTGCCCGCGCTCGGGGCGTACCAGGCGCTGGTGCCCATGAGCTTGACGACCTCGCCGCCGCCGGCCTTGGCCCGCTCGACGCACGCCTGGATCTTCTCGGCGCTCAGAAGCTGCGTGATCGGGATGCCGTTCACGCTCGTGCGGTTGGGGAGCGGCACCATGTCATCGCCGTGCCCGCCCAGGAGCATGCCCTGGATGTCCTCCACGCTCACGCCGAGTTCCCACGCGAGGAACGTCTTGAAGCGGGCGACGTCGAGCGCGCCCGCCTGCCCCATGACGCGCCCGGCCGGGAAACCCGTGACCTTCCACATGGTGTAGACCATCGCGTCGAGCGGGTTGCTCACCACGATGACGATCGCGCTGGGGGCGAACTTCTTGATGTTCTCCGCGACGTTCTTGACGATCCCCGCGTTCACCTGCACGAGGTCGTCCCGGCTCATGCCCGGCCTGCGGGGCAGACCCGCGGTGACGACGACCACGTCCGAATCGGCGATGTCGGCGTACTCGAACGTGCCCGTGAGCTTCGCGTCGAAGTTCTCGATCGAGCCGCAGCAGGCCAGGTCGAGCGCCTTGCCCCGCGGCATGTGCAGCTCGGGCTTCTCCTTGTTCGGGATGTCGAGCAGGACGACGTCGCCGAGTTCCTTCATCGCGAGCGAACGGGCGCACTCGCCGCCGATGTTGCCCGCGCCGATGACGCTGATCTTTGCACGCTTGAGCATGGGTTCCGACCCTTTGGTTTGGTGCCAGGGAAAAAAGGGGCGGATCGTAGGCGCACGCGCGACGAATCCGGCGTATCGAGGGATCACGTGACGGCCATTCCCCGGGGGAACCAGAGGAGAACACGGCCGCGCCGGATCCACGCGTTGATTACCGGCACGGCCCTTGGGGCACAAAGACTGGGTCGATCAGCGGCGGCGACGACGCATCGCGACGAGCGCGCCAATTCCAAGAAACCCCGACACACCCGGCGTGGGGGAGAGATTCTTGTCCTTGCTGATCAGGAACGAGTCGCCCGGGTTGAGCGTGATGTCCCACTGGAACGCCCACGTGTAGTCCTGGCGTCCGACCAGCGGGCCCGTCAGACCGCTCAGCGAGTCCGGGTTCGCATCGTCGAGCTTGTTGATCGTGGATGAGTACACCCCGACCTCCCAGTTGGAGGGCATCGGGGTCAGGACGGTCTCGCTCAACGCGATCAGCCCGTTGCCCTGGTCGGCTCGATTGTGGGAAATCGAGTCGATGCTGACGAAGTCGTTGGGAATCTCGCCGCCCAGATCGAAATCGCAGTACTGGAAGAAGTGCAGCGACAGCTGCGTCGTCCCGTGGTTGGTGAGCTGCAACTGCTCCGTCACGTCCGATCGATGGCTGTTTGCGGTGCCGCCATTGACCCGGAAGGTCGTGTCGATCTCGAGGCCCGCCGTCGAGCCGTAGTTGATCGTGAGCGTGTCCGGGCGCGGGTCGGCGTTCGTGTTGAACGCGCCGCTGAAAATCTCCGGCAGCACATTGAGCCTCTGCTCCGGTCCGGACTCGCCGACGCGGAACCAGAACCACTGGTTGTACAGCTGCTCGGTGCCGTCGACGTTCCAACCCGTCATGCCCACACGGTCCGACGAGCTGGTGGTGTCAAAGGCGACCGTCGAGTTTCCGTCGGCGATCGACGCCACCACCGCGAGGCTCGTGCCCGCAGCGACAAACACCGTGGCCACGCCAACAGCCAGTACCGACTTCGCAACGCAAGAGCGCATGATCTCTCTCCTCGCCTTGTCGACGGCCGCTTTCCGCGGTCCGCCTCGAGTCGTCGACCCCTGTCGAGCGACCAGTTCAAATGCAGGATAACACGGATTTGCCGGATGGAAACCCTGACAGAACCAAGACCTCGTGGTTTTTCACGAATCTTCGCCGAAAGCTTGCCCATCTTCCCAGAATCGCCGTAACCGACAGGCGACAGGAGCTGCCGTGCCCCTGAAACGCGCGCTTCAGCGAACGGGAAGACCGTCGACCGGCCGCGCCGTAATCACCCGGGCAGGTTCGGCCGCCCGCGATGGAACATGTCCGTCGATCCAATCGGCGATCTTCGTGTCGAAGAAACCAAGCTCGAGGAACAGCAACTCGTGCCCGCCCCCGAAGACCCACCGTTCGGGGTGGCCGAGTTGCTCGTACAGCGCGCATCCGGAGTCCACGGGAACGATGTCGTCGTCCGCGGCCTGGAGCATGAGCGTGGGCGTGCGGCGCAGGGCCGTCGCCGTGTGGTACGAGTCGAGCGTCGCGGAGCGCAGATACGCCTCGCTGAAGCGTTCGAGCTTGTCGCCCGAGAGGCGATGCCCGTGGTACGTCACGCCGAGGCCGAAGTCGCTCAGCGTGCTCGTCTGGGCGATGCGCGCGATGTTCACGCCGCCGCCGACGAGCACCACGCCGCGCACCTGCTTGCCGAGCCTCGCCGCCACGGTCGGGGCGCCGATCGCGCCCGCCGAGAACCCGGCGACGACGACCGGCTTGTCGCGCAGTTCCGGGCGCTCCTCGCGGACCATGCGGATCATCGCCTCGCACCCGTAGGCCCACTCGCTCAAGCGCTCGTTGGCGAGCTCGCCGATGTGCGAGCCGTACCGGTCGAGGTCGGCGTCGGTGCTGGCATCGCGCTCATCGCCGACGCCGGCGATCCCGAACCCGAGGCTCGACTCGATGACCACCCAGCCGCGATCGCGCAGCTCGTTGATGACCGGCCGGATGTACGTCGCGCCCGAGAGCGGGCGCAGCGCGACGACGATCCCGCGTGTCGCGGGAACGCCGCGGGCGTCGGGGCGCAAGCGATAGATCACGCCGTCCATGGGCGTGCCGTCGAGATCGCCGAGCCCCTTGGGG
>DASZWV010000168.1:0-17957 GCA_035546115.1 Phycisphaerales bacterium | reverse complement strand
GGCGCCGCGGGCGATTCTCGCGCACGTGGCCCGGGCGGCGATCGCGCCCGAGCATCGCCCGGGAGTCGCGGGCTCGCGGGCGCTGATCTGGATCGGGCGGATGTGCTGGCCGTGTCCGGCCGTCATCCCCGACCTGCTCGCTTGCTCGATCTGGATCGACCCGCCGGACGCCGCGTCGCGCCTGTGGGCGATCGATCTCGCGCTGAGGTGCCCGGGCGTGGGCGCGGTGATCGCCGATGGGTGCGGGCTGGACATGGGCTCCTCGCGCCGGCTGCAACTCGCGGCGGAGGCGGGGCGGACGATCGGGCTGCTGGCTCGGCCCGCGCGCGAGTTGCGGGTGCTCAGCGCCGCCGCGACGCGCTGGCGCATCTCGCCCGCGCCGACGGAGGGCAAACGACCACGGTGGACCGTGGAACTCCTGCGCCGCAAGGGAGTGCGGCCAGCGATGGATGCGTCGGGCAACCGATGCGTCGTGGAGTGGCACCATGCCCAGGGCGCTCGCCGTGTATCTCCCGAGGTGGCCGGTGGAACTGGTGCGCAGGCGCGAGATCCGGGAGCGGGCCGAGGGCTCATCCCCGGCCGCCTCGCCGGATGATGCGCTGCTGATCGCCCGCACGGAGCACCAGCGCCCGGTCGTGGGCGCCTGCTGCGAGCGGGCCCTGCGCGCGGGTGTGCGATGCGGGATGACCATCGCCGATGCGCGGGCGCTGGTGCGCTCGGGGGGTGTGCGCATCCTCGACGAGGACCCGCGGCGCGACGCCGGGGCGCTGGAGTCGCTGGCCCGCTGGGGGGTGCGATTCTCTCCCATCGTCGCGCCCGACCCGCCCGACGGGCTGCTCATGAACGTGACCGGGTGCGCCCGCATCTTCCGCGGCGAGAATCGACTTGCCCGGAAGCTGTGCGGCGCGCTGGCGAGGTTCGGCTTCACGGCGCGGGTCGCCATCGCCCCCACCTACGGCGCGGCGTGGGCCGTCGCACGCTTCGGCGTGGCACGGGCATCCTGCCCGTGGGCCGCCTCCCCCGTGGCACGGGCATCCTGCCCGTGGGCCGTCCTCGAATCTTCCCACCTGCCTGGCGCGCTCGACCCGCTGCCCGTGCGTGCCCTGCGCCTCGACGACGACACGGTGCACGCGCTGGATGAGGTCGGCATCGCCACCATCGGCGAGCTGCGGGCCGTCGCGAGCGCTGGGCGGCGGACGCTTCCATCGCGCTTCGGCTCCGGGCTGCTTCTCCGCCTGGACCAGGCGCTCGGCGCGGCCATCGAGACCATCCAGCCCGTGCGCGAGCGCGAGCCGCTGCGGGTGGAGCGCGTGCTCGACGGCCCCACCACCGACCTCGAGACGCTGTCGATCGTCGCCCGTGGGCTGCTCGATGCCCTCCACGCGGCGCTGGAGCGGCGGGGGTGCGGCGTGCGCCGGCTCGACGCCGTCTTTGAGCGGCCGCGGCTGGAGCCGGTCGTGCTTGCCGTGTGCGTCGGCGCGCCGACGCGCGACGTCCGGCACCTGTGGTCGCTCCTCCGGCCGCGGATGGAGCGGATGAACCTCGGCGACGGGGTGGAGGGCGTGGAGCTTCACGCGGCCCGCATCGCCCGCCTGCGCGATGAGCAGACCTCGCGCTGGGTCGAGGAGGCCCGGCGCGCCGACGAGGCCCGCGAGATCGGCCGGTTGTGCGACACCCTGGCCAACCGCATCGGGAGCGAGCGCGTGCTCCTCGCACGCGCGATCGACACGCACATTCCCGAGCGGGCCTGGGAGCTCGAAGAGCACGCGGCGAGCGGGGGAAACAAACCCGCGCCGGCCGCGGCGCTCCACGATGTTGAGCGGCCGACGCTCCTGCTGGATCCGCCCGAATCGATCCTCACCATCGCGGGCGCGGGCGATGCGCCGCCGTGGCGCATCACCTGGCGCGGCCAGGAGATCACCGTCACGCGCAGCATCGGACCCGAGCGCATCGCCGAGGCGTGGTGGGATGTCGCGGGTGCGCTGGGCGATCGGAGCGCATCGCGGGATGAGGCCGGCTCGCCGCGACCGGACCTCGGCGGCGCAGCGTCGCGCGACTACTTCCGCGTGCAGGACCAGCACGGCCGCTGGCTGTGGGCGTTTCGAAAGACGGGCACCAACCGCTGGTTCATGCACGGCCTGTGGGCCTGAGAGGAGCGATGTATGCCCGAGCATCCGGACCCGGGAAAGCGGGCGCATCCGGCGAAGCTGGGTGCCAGGGTGTCGAGGCATCCAGGTGTCGAGGGAGATGCGTCCGCCACGCCCTTGACGCCCCGGCGCCTTGAGACCTCGACACCCTCGTATGTCGAGCTCCAGGTCACCACCAACTTCACCTTCCTCCGCGGCGGGAGCCATCCGGAGGAGTTCGCGCAGCAGGCCGCGGCCCTGGGGCATCCGGCGGTGGCGATCACCGACCTGCACACCATGGCGGGCGTGGTGCGTGCGCACGTGGGGGCAAAGGATGCGGGGATCGGGCTGGTGGTGGGATGCCGGGCTTTGGCGGAAGAGGTGCCGAGGGAATCGGGATCGGCGTCCTTCCCTGGACACCTCGCCACCTCGGCGCCTTGGCACCTCCTGCTCTATCCCACCAACCGCCCCGCCTACGGACGTTTGTGCCGCATGCTGACCGTCGGCAAGCGTCGCGCGGCGAAGGCCGAGTGCAGGCTCGCCATCCGCGATGTGGAGGAGTACTCGCAGGACCTGCTCGCGATCGTCATTCCACCGGAGGCGATCGACGATGCCTTCCGGGCGCGCCTGGCTCGCCTGCGCGAGGTGTTCGACGATGATCGCCTCTCGCTGGGCGCATCGTGCACGTACGGCGAGGACGATGAGGAGCGGCTGGCGGCGCTCGATGCGCTCGCGCGCGAGGCGGGCATCCCGCTCGTGGCCACCAACGATGTGCACTACCACATCCCCGAACGCCGCGCCCTGCAGGACGTCCTGACCTGCATCCGCCATGGCTGCACGATCCACGAGGCGGGGCGCAGATTGCACGCGAACGCCGAGCGGCATCTCAAGTCGGCCGCGGAGATGGAGCGGCTCTTCTGGCGGTATCCCGCGGCGCTGCGGCGCACGGTGGAGATCGCGGCGCGGGCGTTGGGGGAAGGTATCAAGGTGTCGAGGTGTCGAGGTGTCAAGGGGGATGCGCCCTCGACGCCTCGACACCCTGACACCTCGGCGCCTCTCCCGGGCTTCTCCCTCGACCAGCTCCGCTACGAATACCCCGACGAGGTCGTGCCCGCGGGGTCCACCCCCGCCGAGCATCTGCGCGATCTGACCTGGAAGGGCGCGGCCGACCGCTACCCGGCCGGCATTCCCGACAAGGTTCGCGCCCAGATCGAGCACGAGCTCGTGCTCATCGGCGAGCTGAACTACGAGCCGTACTTCCTCACCGTGCACGACATCGTCGTCCACGCTCGCTCGCTGGGCATCCTCTGCCAGGGGCGCGGGGCCGCGGCCAACTCGGCCGTGTGCTATTGCCTCGGCGTGACGTCCGTCGATCCCGCGCGGATCGACCTGCTCTTCGAGCGGTTCATCAGCCGCGAGCGCAACGAGCCGCCCGACATCGACATCGACTTCGAGCACGAGCGGCGCGAGGAGGTCATCCAGTACATCTACGGCAAGTACGGGCGCGACCGGGCCGCGCTCACGGCGGAGGTGATCTCGTACCGCGGCCGGAGCGCGGTGCGCGACGTGGGCAAGGCGATGGGCCTCTCGCTCGACGCGGTCGATCGCCTCGCCAAGTGCCTCGACTGGTGGCACATGGGCGAGGTGCCCGAGGCGCAGGTGCGCGAGGCGGGGTTCAACCCGGACGATCCGACGATCCGCGCCGTCGTCACGCTGTGCGAGGAGCTCATCGGCTTTCCGCGCCACCTCTCGCAGCACGTCGGCGGCTTCGTGATGACGCGCGGCCCGCTGTGCGAGACGGTCCCCATCGAGAACGCGGCGATGGAAGACCGCACGGTGATCGAGTGGGACAAGGACGACATCGATGCGCTGGGGATTCTCAAGGTGGATGTGCTGGGGCTGGGGATGTTGACGGCGATCGGTCGGTGCTTTCGGTTGGTGACACCTCGACACCTTGACACCTCGACACCGTTCCCGCTCCAACTCCACACCATCCCCCCCGAAGACCCTCGCGTCTACGACATGATCTGCCGCGCGGACACCGTCGGCGTCTTCCAGATCGAATCGCGCGCCCAGATGTCCATGCTGCCGCGCCTGAGGCCCCGCTGCTTCTACGACCTGGTCATCGAAGTCGCCATTGTCCGCCCCGGTCCCATCCAGGGGAACATGGTCCATCCGTATCTCCGCCGGCGCAACGGCGAGGAACCGTTTTCCTATCCCAACAAAGAAGTCGAGAAGGTCCTCAGCAAAACCCTCGGCGTGCCGCTGTTCCAGGAGCAGGCCATGTCCCTGGCCATCGTCGCCGCGGGATTCACCGCCGGCGAGGCCGACCAGCTCCGGCGGGCCATGGCCGCGTGGAAGCGCAAGGGCGATCTCATCTTCCGCTTCGGCAAGAGGCTCATCGCGGGGATGCTCGAGCGCGGCTATCCGCGCGAGTTCGCCGAGAACTGCTTCGAGCAGATCAAGGGCTTCAGCGAGTACGGCTTTCCCGAGTCGCACGCCGCATCGTTCGCGCTGCTGGTGTACGTCTCGTCGTGGCTCAAGTGCCACCATCCCGCGGCGTTCACCGCCGCGATCATCAACAGCCAGCCCATGGGCTTCTACGCGCCGGCCCAGCTCGTGCGCGATGCGAAGGAGCACGGCGTGGAGGTGCGGCCGATCGATGTGAACCGCAGCGCGTGGGATTGCACGCTGGAGGAAGGTGTCGAGGTGTCGAGGCGCCACGGCGTCGAGGGCCCAGAGCCGCCTCCCTTGCCGCCTCGACACCTCGACGCCTTGACACCTCCTTCCCTCCGCCTCGGCATGCGTCTCGCCGCCGGCCTGCGCCAGGACGCCGCCGACGCCATCGCCGCGGCCGTGAACAAGCACGGGCCGTTCAAGACGGTCGAGCGGTTGTGGCGGGCCAGCGGCGTGGGCGTGGGCTCGCTGCGCAAACTCGCGGCCGCCGATGCGTTTCACTCCATGGGCCTGGACCGGCAGCACGCGCTCTGGCAGATCCGGCGGCTGCGGGATGAGCGCTTGCCCTTGTTCGAAACCGTTGCAATGGACGAAGAGGAAAGTGGCACAGTGGCCCTCCCCACGATCCCGCTCGCGCGCACCATCCGCCACGACTACCAGGCCACGGGGATGTCGCTCAAGGCGCACCCGCTCTCGCTCGAGCGCCCGCGCCTCGACGCGATCAGGGTCCGCGCCAACGCCACGCTGCGCGATGAGAGACTCTCCCCCAACGGCCTGCACGTCGCCGTCGCCGGCCTCGTGCTCGTTCGCCAGCGCCCGGGCACGGCCTCCGGCATCGTCTTCATGACCATCGAGGATGAGACGGGCGTCGCCAACCTCGTCGTCTTTCCGCAGATCTTCGAGAAGTTCCGCACGGCGGCGCGCCACAGCGTGGCCGTCGTCGCGTGGGGCAGGGTCGAGCGCCAGGGCGAGGTGGTGCACGTGAAGGTGCACAGGATCGCCAACCTGCGCGATGCGATCGCGTTCACGACCATCGAGGGCTCGAAGTCGCGCAACTTCCACTGATCGATCAGCCGAACAGTCCCCGCTGCTGCTCGATCGCCTCCGCCGGCTCGATGCAGCGCGGGTCCTCGTGCGACGGGCTGTTCACGAGCGTGCCCACGCGCCGCATGCGGATCCGCTCGGGCGGGCAGGGCGCCAGCAGCGGCGCGACCTTCGCCGGGTCTTCGACCGAAGGATCCAGCCACGCGCCGAACTGCTCCGGCGAGAGGATCACCGGCATGCGGTCGTGCACGGGCGCGATCGCCGCGTTCGAGTTCGTCGTCAGGACCGTGAACGTGCGGATCGGCTCGCCGCCGTCGATCCCCGCGTGCTCCTCCCACAGGCCCGCGAACGCCAGCACGCCCTCACCCCCACCGTCGCCACCCTCGCCCTCCCTCGGCGTGATGTACCACGGCTGCTTGCGCGTCGACCCCGGCACCTTCTGCCACTCGTAGAACCCGCTCACGGGCACGATGCACCGGCGCTTGCGCATCGCCGCGCGAAACACGGGCGACGTCGCGGCGGTCTCGGAGCGCGCGTTGATCGTCCGCGCCCCCCACTCGCCGCCCCCCCCCGCGCCGCCGGGCGCCGCAATCTCCTCGGGCTTCACCCACCCCGGGATCAGCCCCCACCGCAGCATGTCCACGCGCCGCCCGCCCGCATCTTCGCGCACCACCGGCGCCGTCTGCGTCGGCGCGACGTTGTAGCGGAGCGGCAACTGCCGGTCCTCGGCCGGCGAGTGCGTCGTCAGCCCCATGAGCCGATGGAGCTGCTTCCAGGTGTACAGATGCGTGTACCGGCCGCACATGCGGGATCATACGAGACGTGCCCATCCGTCGATGCGCGCCATAGCCTTGAGACTCGCTCAAAGTCCCGCCGACGAAGGAGACCGCCATGGCCGAACACACCAACCCGCAAGTCAAGCTCACCACCTCCAAGGGCGACATCGTCATCGAGCTCGACGCCGTCAAGGCGCCGATCTCCACCGCGAACTTTCTGTCCTACGTGGACAAGAAGCACTACGACGGAACCATCTTCCACCGCGTCATCGACAACTTCATGATCCAGGGCGGCGGCTTCACCCCCGACATGCGCCAGAAGGCCACCGGCAAGCCCATCAAGAACGAGTGGACCAACGGCCTCAAGAACGTGCGCGGCTCGCTCGCCATGGCCCGCACCGCCGTCGCCGACTCGGCCACCAGCCAGTTCTTCATCAACGTCAAGGACAATGGCTTCCTCGACCAGCCCAACGACGGCGCGGCCTACGCGGTGTTCGGCAAGGTCGTCTCGGGGATGGACGTGATCGACCAGATCCGAGCCGTCAGGACGGGCAACAAGGGCGGGCACGGCGATGTGCCGCACGAGCCGATCGTGATCACATCGGCGACACGCGTCTGACGCACGCGGGCTCAGCGGTGCTCGGGTCCCGGATGTGAATCGCCGTCCGGTGCCTGCGCCTGCCCCAGGCGAGCCCTCCACTGGGCGCCCTTGGCCGCCCAGCCCTTGCCGGGTTCCGCGTTCTCGCACGACGAGTAGAACGCGACGAGGCCCTCCACGGCTCGCCGATGCCGCGCCGGCGAGGATTCCGATCGTGCCTCCTCCTGGATGAGAATCGCCTCCGCCTCGCTGCGCCGCCCGAGGGCCGCGAGCGCACGAGCGTACTCGCGGCGCGTCTGGCCCGCGGGCTCGGAATCCACCCCGAACTGGCGCTCCCGCGCCGCCAGGGCCTCGCGCAGGAGCGGCTCGCCCTCCGCGGCCCGGGCGCGGTCGACGAGCACGAGGCCCAGGTTGTGCTCGGATTGCCACGTGTCGGGATTGTCCTTTCCCAGCGTCGCGCGCCTGCGATCGAGCGCTTCGCGCGAGAGCTGCTCGGCCGAATCCAGATCGCCGAGCGACCGGAGAACAAAGCCGAGGTTGCTCATGTACAGGAGCGTGTCGGGATGATCGTTGCCGCGGGCCCGCCGGCTGCGCTCGAGCGCCTCGCGGTACATCGCCTCCGCCTCGCGCGGCCTGTTCTGCTTTTCCAGCGAGAGCGCCAGGTTGTTCAGCGCCAGCAGCGTGTCCACATCATCCTCGCCGCTCACACGTCGCCGCCGCTCGAGCGCATCGCGGAAATACCCCTCGGCCTCGGCGGGCTTCCCCGAATCCATCATGAGCCCGCCCATGTTGTTGGTCATCTGGAGCGTCTGCGGATCGTCCGGCCCGAGCACCTTTCGCATGCGTTCGAGCAACGAGGCGAGCAGCCTGGCCGCCTCGTCCCGCTTGCCCTGGGCCTGGAGGACCAGCCCGAGATCGTTCACGGCCCCGAGCGTGACGTAGTGGTCCTCTCCCAGCACCCGCCTGGCGAGCGAGAGGCCCTCGCGATAGAACGGCTCGGCCTCCGCGAAGCGGCTCTGCGCCAGCCGGAGCGACCCCATGCCGAGGATCGACGCGATCGTGTCGGAGGATGCATCCCCGAGCGATCGACGCCGGATTTCCAGCGCTTCCCGCTGCGGCGCCTCCGCCCGCTCCATCAGCCCGAGGTCCTTGAGCGTCTCGGCGATCGTCTGCAGCAGCCTCGCCCTCACCAGCGGCTGGTCCTTGAACTGCTCCTCGGCGGCGTGCAAAGCCCGCTCGAAGATGCTCTCGTCGAGCGTGCGGAGCGCGACGTCCGTCGGGTTGGCCTCGCCCAGGAGCGTGCCGAGCTGCTCCTGCTTCCGCGCAATCTCCTCGGGGCTTGCGCCGGCGCGCTCCAGGCCCTCCCTCGCGCTGGCGATCATGCGCTCCCGCATCCGCCGCCCCATCGCCTCCGGGTCCAGCCCCTGGAGCTGAGACTGCTGGAACGCCGCGACCTGCTCGGTCTCCTTCCGGCGGGCCTCCGCCTCCCCGCGGGCCGCGATGGCGGCCGCCTCGGACCTGCGCGCCCGGTCGCGATCGTGGGCCGCGATTCTCGCCTGCCACAGCGCCGCGGCAAGGCCCGCGACGAGCGACACGAAGACCAGCGCCGCGGCCGAGACGCCGATCCGGTGGCGCGCGATCGTCTTGCGGAGCCGGTACGCAGCGCTCGGCGGAGCGGCCTCGACCGCCTGCCCGGCGAGATACCGCTCGATGTCCGCCGCGAAACGGCCCGGCGAGTCGTACCGGCGCGCGCGGTCCTTCTCGATGGCCCGCAGCGCGATCCAGTCGAGCTCGCCGCGGATGATGGATCCCAGCCTGCGCGGCTCGGTGTGCCGATTCGACGCGACGGCGGCGATGGTCTCGCGCGATTGCAGCAGCCGAGCGCTCGGCGCCGGCGGATCGACCTCGCGGATGATCCGCTGCATCTCGCCGAACGCCGCGGAGCGCAGCCTCTTCCCGTCCAGCGGGGGTGCTCCGGCGAGCAGCTCGTAGAGCAGCACGCCGAGCGAGTACACGTCCGTGCGCGTGTCCACGTCCGCGCCGCCCGCGGCCTGCTCGGGGCTCATGTACTCCGGCGTGCCGACGAGCTGGCGCTGCTCCGTGAAGGCGAGCGCATCTCCGGAGCGCCGCACGGCCTTGGCGATGCCGAAGTCGATGATCCGGCAGAAGGGCCGCCCGTCCTGCTCTCCGACGAGGATGTTGCTCGGCTTGATGTCGCGGTGGATGATCCCCTTCTCGTGCGCGTGCTGCACGGCCCGGCACACCTGCGTGAACAGCGCGAGCCTCTCGGGGATCGGCAGATTCGCGCGGTCGCAGTAGGAAGTGATCGGCTCGCCGCGCACCAGCTCCATGACGAAGTACGGTCGCCCGCTCGCGGTCGCCCCGGCGTCGAGGACCTTCGCGATGTTCGGGTGGTCCATGAGCGCCAGCGCCTGGCGCTCGTGCTCGAACCGCGCGACCACGGCCCGCGTGTCCATTCCCAGCTTGATGATCTTGAGCGCGACAAGCCGCCGGACCGGCGCCTCCTGCTCCGCGAGGAACACCGAGCCGAATCCCCCCTCGCCGATGCGCTCCAGCAGGCGGTAGGGCCCGATGTGCGCGCCGATGCGCTCGGAGTCCGCCGCGGGGTCGGGGGGAGGCTGACGCAGGAACGCGTCCTCCTTGTCGCCGGCGGCGAGCAGGGCCTCGACGCGCGTGCGCAGGGCGCTATCCCTCCCGCAGGCGGAGTCCAGATACGGCCCGCGCTGCTGGTCGGCCAGCTCGAACGCGTGCTCGAAGATCGGCTTGGCTCTGGCATCCAGCGATCCGGTCATTGGTCGTCCTTATTCAGGCCCGCCCTCGAGCGCATCCCGGAGCCACGCCCGTGCGAACGACCACTCGCGGCGCACCGTGCGCTCCGAGATCCCGAGCACCTGCCCGACCGCCTCTTCGTCAAGGCCGGCGTAGAACCGGAGCCGAACCACCGAGGCCGCCTGCGCATCCACACCCTCCAGGCGCGAAAGGGCCTCATCCAAGGCCAACACCCCCTCCGGATTCTCGGCGATGAGCAGGTCGGCGACGCAGGAGATCGAGAGCGCGGCCTTGCCCCCTCCACGCTTCGCGGCCCCGCGAGCCCGCGCGTGATCGATGAGGATCTTCCTCATCGCCTCCGCCGCGGCGCGGAAGAAGTGCCCCCGGCTCTCCCAGCGGACGCCCTCCCGCCCCAGCAAGCGCAGGTACGCCTCGTTCACGAGCGCCGTGGCCTGGAGCGTGTGCCCGGCCCGCTCGTCGTTCATGTGGTTCTGGGCGATCGCGCGAAGCTCGCCGTAGACGGAGTCCAGGAGTCTCGCGAACGCGCCCTGATCGCCGGCCGCCGCGGCGTTCAGCAGCAGCGTGAAGGGCGACGGTTCGGCCGGGTTCACCGCGGGCTCGGGCATCCCGTCGAGTCTACCTCACGGACCGGGGCAACGAGAAGCCCGAACGCGAGGCTTACCACCACCGGGGGACTTCGCTCGGCCAGCGCGGGTCCCAGAGGCTTCGGAACGCCACGGGGTCGTTGACCTCCTTGTCGCGCAGCCGGTTCACGTGGCCGTCGGCAAAGACGATGTTGCCGCGCCCGGTCGTCGCGCGGTCGCCGCCGTGGCGCGTGTCGATCCCCTCGGCCGCGGACTGGATGGTCGGGAACCACATCGACATCGACCACAGGCCATCCGGCCTCGGGCACGAGTCGCCGAGGAGGATGGTCCGGCTGGGCATGATCACGCCGGCCTCGGTGAGGAACGAGGTCGTCACCAGGTGGTGCCCGCCGGTTGTTCCCCACCCGTTGTAGCTGCCCGCGGCCTCGGGCGCGCCGTACGGCGAGAAGCCGAAGAAGAACGCGTTGTATCCATACCCCACGCGGTGGGCATCAAAGTGCCACGTCCAGGAGTACCCATGCACCACCTCGCCGTCGCGGATGTCCGGGCAGTGGAACAGCGCGTAGGTTCCCGCCAGCAACTGCGGCGGCGCATCGATCCGCTCCTGCTTGGTCTCGAGATCGGTCTCGTAGATCAGGTTGCCCCACCACCAGTCGGCATCGACGTTGTCCGCCGCCGCCGACCGGTGCGGGGGGTAGATCTCCCGCCAGTCCTCCACGTACGTCGCCAGCAGCAGGTTGATCTGGCGCAGGTTGCCGATGCACTTGGTGTTGCGGCCGGCCTCGCGGGCCGCGGCCAGCGCCGGGAGCAGGATCGCGATGAGGATCGCGATGATGGCGATCACGACGAGAAGTTCGATCAGCGTGAACGCCGATCGCCCGACGGGGCGCCGGATGTGCATCGATGCGGCCGGAGTCACTCGCATGGATCGCCTCCCGAGTTCTCGCGCGGCTCGAGCTTGCCGCCGCGCCGGAAATGGAATGTCGGCTGAGCGGAGCGTCCGCCACCACTTCCGCGTTGATTCTCCACGAAAAACGCCCGATCGCCAAGCGGGCGCTCCAAACTTTGGGGGAAAATGTCACAAGTCCATGGTTGAAGGGCGCTTGCGCCACCGCGCCGAATCGGGGGATGCCGGGCGCTCAGCGGAGGGTGTATTGGCCGCGTCGGACGCGTTTGAATCGCCTGTCCTTGGTCAGGGTCAAGTTGACCATCACGCGGAAGTTGCGGGCGGTGGTCTTGTACCCGGCCTTCTGCACGGCGTCCATGGCCTGCCCGACGGAGAGCGTCTTTCCATCCAGAACCGCGGCGAGCGTGTCGGCGAGGCTCGACTCGTTGCGGAACCGCTTTCGGCCGGGGACGGCGCCGCCCGCGGAAAGTCCGAGCGCGGCGAGACGATCGTCGAGTTCGCGAAGGCGCAGCGCGAGCCGTTCTCGCGCGCGAAGGAGCGATCCGCCCTGCCGCTGGCGGCGTGAGAGCTCGCGCCGCAGGTCGGAGACGGAGACCCGCGAGAGAGACGATTGTCGTGCCATGTGCGACTCCGCTGTTGTGAACCCCGAGGAACTTATACCAGTCCCGCCCGACCGAACCATAGCAACTGCTCGGTTCAACGCAATGTGCATTGCGATATGGATTGCAATGTTTCAGACTTGATTGCCCGGTTTTCGAGCGGTGGTTCAGTCGCCCGAAACCGTCGCGGCCCAGTTTCCGAGCCGGTTCTCGGCGTACAGAGAGCGGTACGCCGCGTCGATGGCCTCCTGCTCGGGCACGATCTGCTGGGGCGCTTCCCTCATCGCGGCGTCGGAAACAGCGGGCCCGAGGTGATCGATGAGGGCCTGCCTGCTCTCGGCGGACCACGCCACGCCGACGAGTCTTGCCGGGAATCCCTCGAGTGTGAGATTGCGCCGGACGACCCCCTGGAGCGAAAGAGGCCCCTCGACCAGGCGATCAAAGTGCACACAGATCCTCGCATCGACCGGGATGTCGGTGAAGTGGAGAATGCCCGCGCCGTTGAGCGAGATATTGACGGGATATACCACGAATCGCCCGATCACCCCGCCCTGTCCATACACATCCGCGAGCGCCCACCCCGCGCGGCTGATGTCGAACCTGCGAGCCCAGTCTCTCGCGGGATTGGGAATGCTGTCGTTGTCGATGAATCGCGCGGCCACGCGCTGGTGTGCCGCGGGGTCGAGCCGCAGGCCGTCGAAGTACTCCGGCCACCGGGACCTCGTGTAGGGAGTGCGCGTCGGGTTGTCGCCCATGCTCGGCTCCTTGCGCGCACACCGGCGCGCCTGAAACGCAGAAATGCCCGAGGTGCACGGGGCACCACGGGCGAATACGGACTTGCTACAGAGGGAAGCGAAGCCTGCGCCACGAGTGTGACAGTGCGGGCGACAAAATGGCGAAAATAGTTCTGCCGATGACCGAATACCCAGTTGCGGGGGTCCTCCGGCACGGGGCAATCGCTTGGTCCAATGCACTTCCTCGGCGGATTCCATGCGCCGAAATGCCGGCAACGCCCGTGGAATCCGGACTGGGTCGGACCCGAAAGAGGGGTGAACCCGTACGGAATTGCGGTCGATAGACGCCTGCGTTTCGGCGCTTCTGCCCCCGACGCGACGGAGTTCATCACGATGAGCAAGAGCCGTTTCTCTCGGAGGCATGTCGCGCGGTGTGGCGGGTGGTGGTGCGCCGGCGTGGTGCTCGCCTCGTGCTGGACGGCGCTGGCGCCGGAAGGCGCGCTCGCCCAGACGGGCGTTTGCGATATCAGGGAAACCGGGCCGGTCGTCCCGATCGGGTCGGACTGCGGCGTCGGTGGGTGCCGCTTCGGCTATTCGGTCGCGATCAGCGGCGACGGGAACACGGCGATGGTGGGCGCGTACACCGATTCCGGCGGGCTCGGAGGCGTGTACGCCTACTCGCGCAACGGCTCGAGCTGGGTGCAGCAGGGCGCCCGCTTCACGCCCACCGGCGGGGCGGGACCCGTGCAGTACATCGGCTCGGCGATCGCGCTCAGCAACGACGGCAACACGGCGGTGATCGGCGCCTATGGCGACACGATGAGCCGCGGGGCGGCCTACATGTACGTGCGTTCCGGGGGAGTCTGGTCGCAGCAGGGGCCCAAGATCGTTCCGACGGGCGGGGCGGGCGCCGCGCAGTTCTTCGGATTCTCCGTCGCGATCAGCGCCGACGGCAACACCGCGATCATCGGGGCGCAGGGCGATGCCGGGTATCTCGGCGCTGCCCACATCTTCGTCCGCAGCAACGGCGCGTGGTCCGAGCAGGGTTCGAAGCTCGTGCCCGTCGGCGGGATCGGCGTGGTGCAGTACTTCGGCTCGTCGGTCGCCCTCACCGCCGACGGCAACGGCGCCCTGGTGGGCGCCTCGGGGGACAACTTCTACCTCGGCGCGGCGTACTGGTTCACGCGCTCGGGCACGACCTGGACGCTCCAGGGGTCCAAAGTCCTCCCCGCCGACGGCAACGGCTCGCCGCTGTATTTCGGGGCGACGGCCGCGCTGAGCGCCGACGGCACGACCGCGGCCATCGGCTCCTATGCCGACAGCAACTTCATCGGGGCCGTGCACATCTTCACGCGAAGCGGGACGACGTGGACACAGCAGGGCGCCAAGCTCGTGCCCACGGGGAACACGGGCGCCGGCCGCCTGGGCGCGGCGATCTCGCTCAGCGCGGATGGCAACGTGCTCCTCGCCGGCGCGCGAAGCGACGACGGCTACATCGGCGCGGCGCACGTGTTCAGGCGGACGGCCGGCACATGGTCGCAGCGCGGAAACAAGCTCGTGTCGCCCGACACCGGGGGCGGCGAGTTCGGCGGCTCGGTCGCGATCTCGGCCGACGGCGGAAGGGGCATGGTCGGCGCGCCCGCCGCCTCGACCCAGGCGGGCGCCGCCTACGCGCTCGGCCCGGTCTGCCCCGGCGACTACGACTGCGATGGGCAGAACACCACGAGCGACCTGTTCGCGTTCCTGAACGACTGGCTCGCGGCCTCGCCGCGCGCGGACTTCAACAACGTCAACGGCCGAAACCTTCAGGACATCTTCGATTTCCTGATCGCGTGGTTCATGCAGTGCCCGTGACGGCCGCGGCGATCGAACTCGGACTTGCGCACGCACGCTCGAAGGTCCGCGGCGAACGTTTGCTCGCCGCGGACTCCAGAAAGGAACTTGCACCTTTGGAAGCGAGCGCCGAACCTCGAGTGTGACAGCGATCCACGGAATTCAGTGCTTTTCGTAAACAGCCAATCCCCCAATATGGGGAGATCATGCGGGATCGTGGCGTGATCCGACACGCGGGTTATCGGTCGAGCCCGAGAAGCGGGCTGGAACCCCCGAATATGGGCACTCGGCTTCATACGCGGCGCGTTCGGTGTGCAAGGGCGTAGGGCGGATGGACTTACACCGCTTCGTGGAGTCTGGATTCACTCAATCCAAGGACTGGCCGATCCCGGACACGGAGATCGAGCATGATGACCGAGGTATCCCCCTCCCATTCCAATGTAGCCAAGCGCCCAGGCGGCGGGCCGCCGGATGTTTATTTCAGCGAGCTGGCCGGAGATCCGGAGATGGCGGAGCTGATTCAGAGCTTCGTGAACGAAATTCCCGAGCGTGTGCGACTCGTCGAGCGGCACTGGGAGCGCCACGAACTCGGCGAGCTGCGCCGCATCGCGCACCAGCTCAAGGGAGCCTGCGGTGGGTACGGGTTCCCCCAGGTGGGACAGGCCGCCGCGAAGCTCGAGAACGGCCTGTCCAGGGAAGAAAACGCGGACCTGGAGTCGGTGGCGGAGCGGGTGAGGGAGCTTGTCGAGATGTGCCGGCGAGTGCGGGCCTCGTAGGAGGAGCCGGGGGGAGTCTTCGAGAGATCACCGATCCAAACGAGGCCGATCCACACCGTGTCGAACACCGAAAACAAGCCCCTGGTCCTGCTCGTGGACGACTCGGTCGATGTCCATCGGCTGCTGCTGGCCCGGCTGCGGCACGAGCAGATCGAACTGGTCGGCACGACCAGAGCGGTCGAGGCCGTGGAGATGGCCAGGCGCTACAAGCCATCGACCATCCTCCTCGACGTTGACATGCCCGACCTGGACGGCTTCGAGGTGCTCCGAGCGCTCAAGGAGGAGCCGCTCACGAACAACGTGCCGGTCATCATCCTGTCCGCCAAGTGCGGGAGCGAGGACAAGGTGACGGCCTTCGACCTGGGCGCGACGGACTACGTCACCAAGCCCTTCGACCTGGCCGAGCTGCGGGCCCGCCTGCGGGCGTCGCTGCGGCTGGACCATCTCGTGCGGCTGCTCTCCGAGCGTGCGGACGTCGACGGCCTGACGGGGCTTGGCAACCGGGCCGCGTTCAACAAGCGGTGGGCCGAGAAGGTGGCCGAGTGCCGCCGGTACGGCACGCCGCTCTCGCTGGCCCTGCTGGACGTGGATTTCTTCAAGCGGATCAACGACACCTACGGCCACCCCGCGGGCGACCAGGTGCTCGTCGAGCTGGCGCGGATGCTGCAATCCGAGAGCCGCTCGCACGACGTCGCCTGCCGCTACGGCGGCGAAGAGTTCGCCCTCATCATGCCCAACACGGGCCCGCAGGAGGCCCAGGTCGTCACCGAACGCGTGCGCCACGCCCTGGCGACGCGCGTCTGGAGCCGCCACCCCGACTCGCCCATCACGGCCTCCGTCGGCCTGGTCGGCACCAACGGCCCGGTGAGCGAGATCACGCCCGAGCACTGGCTCGAGGCGACCGACCACAACCTGTACGTCGCCAAGCGGGCCGGGCGAAACCGGTGCGTGGTAACGGAGCTCTGCGAGCGACCGCTGACCCAGCCGCTCCAGCACGGCGTGGAGCCCCAGCCCCGCAACGAGGCCGCCTGAGACCGCTCAGAACGGGAACGTGATCGCCGCGTACACGCACACCGCGTCGCGCGCCGGGTTCCGGCTGTCGCTGGCGATGCGTCCGTTGGAGATGTGGTGGTAGCGCACGCCGACCATCCAGCGCGGGCCGCGGCTCTCGCCGTCGACCGAGTCGTTGAAGGCCTTGGTGAAGCCGATGCCCACGCGGGGCAGGAAATCAAAGCCCGTGCCGCCGTCGGGCACCTCGTCGAAGCCGAAGAGCAGGCCGATCCCGACGTCGCCGAAGACCGTCCAGTCGTGATTGTCCTTGGGGTGCAGGAAGTGCCAGCGGAAGAGCATCGAGGCCGAGACGCCGCCGGTGTCGTCGCCGCGCTGGTGGAAGTACCAGCCCGCCCCCTCGAGGGCGAACTCGAGGTCGTCGGCGATGAAGATGCTGTAGTCGAAGTGGACGTTGAAGTCGGAGGCCTCGTGGAAGTCCTTCGCGTAGGCCGCGCCGATCGTCCACCACTGGCTGCCGGCGAGCCCGTAGCCGACGGGCCGCTGCACGGCCGGGGGCTTCTCGGCCTCGGGCTGGCTCGCCTCGCGGGCGATCGCCTGCGAGAGGTCGAGCCGAAGGGATGTGTCACCGAGCACGGCGGGCTTGAACGTGCCGTCGCCGGGCGCGTCGGCCAGGGCGGCGGGAGCGAGCACAAGCGCGGCGAGGACGAGACCGATTGATGCGCGATTCATCGGGGCAGAGGCTAGCCGATTCGCTAGCATCGTGCATGTCGGCCGATCACAATCCACAATCCCAGCAGGCGGCCGAACGCCTGGCCCGGCTCGAGGAGAGCCTCGCCTTCACCGAGCGCGCGGTGGAACAACTGTCGGAAGAGATCGCGACGCTCGGAAGGGCGGTGCGCGACGTCCACCGGCGCATCGCGGCCCTCGAAGACCGCCTTGGCAAGGCGCTGGAGAAGCCTTTCGAAGATGAAGAAAGAGAGCCCTGAACGAAAGCTCAGGAGAGCCGCCCGGCTTGTCCCGAACGAGCCGTTTGTCCCTCACGCACACGTCGAGATGCGCCAGGAACGCCCGACGCCACGAGCGACCCGCTCCTGAGATCGCGCTCAGGTTTCCCTCAGCAGCGACCGCCCCGTCATCTCCGCCGGCCTCTCCAAACCCATCATGTCCAGCACCGTCGGGAAGATGTCCGCCAGCCGCCCTCGCTTGGCCCTCACCTCCGGCTTAAACCACCCCGCGGCGTCCTGGTCGCCGCGGAGCGTGCGCCCCTTGAACGCGGCGCCCACGACGAACAGCGGCACGTCGTACACCGTGTGCGCGGTGTGCGGGGCGTTGGTCGCTGGGTCCCACATCTGCTCGGCGTTGCCGTGGTCGGCGGTGACGATCAGGCTCCCGCCGCGCTTGAGCGTCGCCTCCACGATCCGCCCGACGCACGCATCCACCGTCTCGCACGCCCTGATCGCCGCCGGAAGCGACCCCGTATGCCCGACCATGTCCGCGTTCGCGAAGTTCACCACAACCAACTGCTCGCAGTCGGGCGCGCCCAGCCTGTGCAGCACGGCCTGGCACACCTGCTCGGCGGACATCTCGGGCTTCAGGTCGTACGTCGAGACCTTCGGAGACTGCGGATTCTCGCGATGCTCGCCGGGAAACGGCTCATCCCGGTAGTCGTTGAAGAAGAACGTGACGTGCGGGTACTTCTCC
>DASZWV010000167.1:0-12251 GCA_035546115.1 Phycisphaerales bacterium | reverse complement strand
ATTCTTGAAGCGGCCCTGCGACCGGCGGAAACGGCGACGATGGCGAGCCCGCAGCGGTAGTCGAGCTACTGCGCCCCCGCCACCTTCGTGCTCGTGTGCTCCGGCGATGCCGGCACCCCCATGTAGCTGAGCGTCCGCTCCATGATCCGCCGGTTGATCGGCCCCGCAACAACCGCGCCGAAGTACCGCTTGTTCCGCACGAGCTCCGGCCCGGGATCATCCACGACCACGAGCACCACGATCCGCGGGTCCTCGTACGGCCCGCCCGCGATGAAGCTCACGTTGTACTGCCCCCCGTAGTACCCATCCGAGCCCTTGGGCCGCTTCTTCCCCTTCGGCGCCTTGCCCAGCGGCGCCTGCGCCGTCCCCGACTTGCCGAACGCCTCGTACCGGAACGTCTCCCCGCCCTTGGCGAGCCGTTCGTCCAGCCCATCGGTCACGCCCTTCAACGTCTCCTTGGTGATCCGCGCGATGTCCGCCGGAAACACGCGGTTCTGCGGCCCGTTCACCGCGCCGTCGTAATCCGTCGCCGTGAGGTGCACCGACGGGATCGTCCCCGCAAGGTCCCCCTTGCGGCAGAACGCGCTGAACGCCCGCACCATCTGCACCGGCGTCACGCCCACCTCGTACCCGAACGCCACCGACGTCTGCGTGTACTTCGACCAGTCCCTCTCGCTGGTCACCATGCCCGGCGACTCGCCCGGAAGCCCCGTCCCGGCGCGCTTGCCGAACCCGAGCGACACGATCGCATCCCGCGCCTGCGAGAACGACAGCCTCGCCACGCCCTGGCTCATCCCGATGTTCGAAGACTGCACCAGCACCTCGTTCCATTTCAGATGGTCGAAGTGGTGCACATCGTCCACCCGCCGCCCGTACGGCGTCACCCAGTGCCCGCCGTAGATCGGGAACACCTCGTTCACGTTCGTCACCCCGTGCATCAGGCACGTGGCCCACATGAACGCCTTGAACGTCGACCCCGGCTCGTACACATCCTCCACGCACCGGTTCCGCGCCAGCGACGGATCGATCTGCGCCTGCGTGTCCTTCGGGATGATCCGATACCGCGTCCCGTTCCCGCCCTTGGGGATCGGCGTCGTCCAGTCGTAGTCCTTCGCATCCATCAGCGGCCGGACATAGTCAGCCATCGCCAGGATCTCGCCCGTGTACGGGTCGAGCACCACGCACCTCCCGCCCGCGGCGTCCGCATCCGCCACCCCGCGCTTGAGTTCCTCCGCCACAATCGTCTGCACGTTCAGATCGATCGACAGCCGCACGTCATGGCCGCGCTGCGAGGGCGTGTACCCGCCCGGAAAGATCCACATCGGGTCGCCGCGCGCATCGCGCACGTACTTCAGGCTCCCCGACTCCGGCTGCATGAGCGGCGTGTACATCCGATGCGCTCCGCTCAACCCCTGCATATCCGCCCCCTGGATTCCCACCAGGTTCGCGGCCACCGCCTGCGCCGTGTACACGCGCACCGGCCAGGGCTCCAGGTGCACGCCCGTGATCGGCTTGCCGTTGAGCTTCAGATCGCGCACCGCATCGATCCGCCAGTCCTCCAGCACGCCCCCCAGCGTCACGTACCGCTTCAGCCGGCACGTCTCCTCCGGCGGGTCGTCCCCCTCGTGGGCCGCGATGATCTCCGCGTTCCCCTCCATCGCCGGAACGATCCGCCTGGCCACCTCCATCGGCTGCATGCCCACGGCGTCGGCCAGCGCGCCGATCGCATCCCCCGGCGGGTTCGGAAACTCCATCGGATCCACGAACACCCGCTGCCCGAACCGGCTCACCGCGACCACGCGCCCGCGGCTGTCGAGCAGATCGCCCTCCGGCGCATTCTCCCGAGTCTTCGTGATCCGCTCGCTGATGAACGGCGCCAGCCGCTCTCCCGGTTCCACCTGCAGTTGCACCACCCGCCCGAGCATCACCAGCAGCAGCAGCAGCACGCCGATGCACGCGAGCATCGCCACGCGATCGATCCGGTCTCCCGACCTCGCCCCGTCCCCCCGGCGTCGGAGCCGCCCCGCCAACTGGCTCGGAAGTGTCGTCACGTGAACTCCGCCTGCTGAATCGCCACGCAACCCGCCCGTGCCCCGCCTACCGCGCCGCCACCGTCGTCTCCCCTGACTCGATCGCCTCCAGCCGGACCAGCGTCTCGAACCGCTCGCCGTTGATCGGCGCAAGCTCGCCCAGTCGCGCCGCCATCGGCTGCACCTTGTCCGGTGTGATCCGCCTCGCGATCTCCGCCCGCAGCGCCCACAGCTGCCGGTCGTGCATCACGACCCGCTTCTGCACCTCGGCCATCTCGTGCGCGGCCTGCGTCCGCTGCTGCCGCAATCCCAGCAGCAGGCACCCGAGCACCCCGAGACCCACGATGAGCACGCTCAGCTTCGCCAGCACGACACGCCTCCGGGCTTTCCCGCCGCTCCCCGGCGGGTTCGATCCGCCCGCCGAGAACCGGCGGGCACACGCATCACTTCGCCGGAATCCGCAGCTTCATCCCGACCTTCAGCGATTCGGCCTCGACGCCCGGATTCGCCTGCTCGATCTCCGTGTACCGGCCGTCGCCGCCCAGCATCTTGCGGGCGATGCCGACGAGCGTGTCGCCGCTCTTCACCACGTATTCCCGATACCCATCCGACGACTTGGCATCCCCGGAGGCCGCGTCCGCAGCGCCCTTGCCCGCCACGTAGGGCTTGCCGAGCAGCACATCCTTCGGCGGAATCAGGATCGTGGCCCCCTCGTGGATCGTGCCGTCCGCCCCGAGCTTGTTGTAGTCTCGCAGCTTTCCGACCAGCTTCGAATCTCCGTAGCTCTTCACCGCGATCCGATACAGCGTGTCGCCCGACTTGACCTCGTACTTCTGAACAGGAATCTGCGACGCACCGGCCGCCGATTCTTCCTGCGGGTGTCTCGCATCGTCCAGCGTCACGTGCGGCGCAACATCGCCGACGTGCCCGTTCACATCCACCAGCGGGCTCAGCGGCGCACGCGGCCCCATCGCCAGTTGCGTGGGCGTCTCGCCCTGCGGGCCGCGGATGCTCGGCCCCGTCGGAAGCGGAACCAGATCCGTTCGCCTCGGAATCTGCCCGGCCCCGCTCGTGAGCGGAATCGGCGAAGCGGGCCCTCCCTCGGTCCTCAACCCCGGCGCCACCGCCCCGCCCATCTGCTTGGCGCTCGACGGCTGGATGTTCTCGGCGAGCTCGACCTGGCGCGCCTTGGAGAAGTGATCGCTGATCAGCACGCCCAGCACGAGGAAGAGCGAGAACCCCACGATCAACGCAAGTTTGTGTTCTCTGGTCACGGCGTATGCATCCCTGCACGTACCCGCCCCGCCCCTTCCCACGCGTCACGATCTCTCCGCCGGCCCGCCGGTCCATGGCGAGCCGCTCCATCCCTCAGCCCTTCAGCCGCACCACCCGGAGCTTTGCCGACCGCGCCCGCGGATTCGCCTGCGTCTCCGCGTCGCTCGCCACAACCGGCTTGTGCGTCACTGGCTCCGCCAGTCCTCTCTCCACGAGCCCCGCAAACCGCCGCTTCACAGGCCGGTCCTCCAGCGAGTGAAAGCCGATGATCCCGATTCTCGCCCCGGGCGCGAGCCAAGTGTCCTTTCCCGCGGCGACCGCTGTCGCCGCCCGGTCGATCGACTCCAGCAGTCGCTCCAGGCTTCCGATCTCGTCGTTCACGGCAATCCGCAAGGCCTGGAACGTCCTCGTCGCCGGATGGATCGACGATGCGTGCGCTCGCGCGGCTCCAACCGCCGCTCGCACGATCTCCGCCAGCCGGACGGTCGTCTCTATCGGCCCCGACTTTCGCTCTTGGACAACTATTCGCGCGATCTTCCGGGACACCTCCGGCGGCTCCTCGCCATACTCCCGGATCAGCCTCGCAAGGTCGCTTTCCGGCAGGGTGTTGACCAACTCCGCCGCCGTGATCGGCGTTGCAGGATTCAGCCGCATGTCCAGCGGCCCATCCCGCATGAACGAGAACCCCCGCCTCGGATCATCCACCTGACCCGAGGCAAACCCCAGATCGGCCAGCACCACGCTCGCCGGGCTCAAGGAAGTTATCTGACCTTCCCGTGCCGCCCCCGCGATCCCTTTCACCATCCGCGCCGCCACCTCGGCAAACGATGCATGCCACGCGACCACGCGCGGCCCTTCCGGCAAAGCCCGAACGCGATCCGCGGCCACCTGCAGGTTCACCGGATCAAGGTCCATGAGCACCACCGTCCCGGTCGGCCCCAGCCGCTCCGCCATGGCGCTCGCATGGCCTCCAAGCCCCGCGGTGCAGTCGATCACCACCTCGCCCGCGCGCGGATCGAGCAGCTCGATCGCCTCGCGAAGCAGCACCGGCACGTGCGAAAGCTGATGCGGCGTCACGCCGCAGGGTATCCCGCTCTCAAGCACCGCCGGCGGGCCGGTATCCTCAGCCCATGTCCAGCAGTTCCCCACGCCCGCTCTCTCCCCTGTGCGTCTATTGCGGCGCCTCCTCCGGCGCGCGACCCGAGTACGCCGCCGCGGCCCGCGCCCTCGGCTCGGTCATGGCCTCCCGCGGCATCGCCCTCATCTACGGCGGCGGGCGCGCCGGCATGATGGGCCACATCGCCGACGCCGTCCTCGCCGGCGGCGGCATCGTCACCGGCGTCATCACCCAATATCTCATGGACAAGGAGCTCGGCCACAAGGGAATCCACGACCTCAAGGTCGTCGACACCATGCACGAGCGCAAGAAGCTCATGGCCGACACCGCTCGCGCGTTCATCGCTCTCCCGGGCGGAGTCGGCACCCTCGACGAACTCTTCGAGATCATCGCCTGGGCCCAGCTCGGCATCCACGACCACCCGATCGGCCTGCTCAACGTCAACGGCTTCTACGACCCGCTCGAGGCCATGCTCCGCCGCATGGAGCAGGAGAAGTTCCTCCGCGTCTCGCCGGATGACGCGCTCGTCATCGATTCCGACCCGGCCCGCCTTCTGGATCGCCTCTCCGTCCACCCGCCCCGCGCTCCTCGATCCCACGCCGGCGAGTAGCCCTGTCTTCTCCAAACAAAAAACCCCCGGCCGCGGCCGGGGGTCTGCTTGGTTCTCAGTCTCAGTTTGCCGGCGACTCACCAACCGCCGCGGCCGCCGCCGCCGCCACCACCACCCCCGCCACCGTAGCCGCCGCGGCCACCGCCGCCGCCACCACCGTAGCCGCCGCGGCCACCGCCGCCGCCGCCACCACCCCAACCGCCGCGACCGCCGCCGCCACCAGCCTCGCGAGGCTTGGCCTCGTTCACGGTGAGGTTGCGCCCATCCAGATCCTTGCCGTGCATGCCCTCGATGGCCTTGCGGGCCTCATCATCGTTGGGCATCTCGACAAACCCGAACCCGCGCGAGCGACCGGTCTCTCGCTCAACCACCACCTGCGCCGACGAAACCTGACCGAACGGCTCGAACGCCTGGCGCAGCGAGTCGTCGGTTGTCTTGAACGGCAGGTTCCCTACGTACAGCTTCATGTTCCGAAGCATCCAATCTGCCCGAGAATCCTCGACATGTACCGGTGCTGCTGCCTCGGGCAAGATCGCGCGTCGGTCGATTGCGGGAAAGCCGTGGAACCTCCGCGGCCAATCTTTAACACCCGCATCCGAGTCCGAGTATACACGAAGCCTGTGAGTCCTTGCAACAAACCCGCCTCCCCGAGACCACTCGAATTGAGGGGGATTGCCACAGATCGACATCCATGGATGTAGGGGGTGAGTTTGCCCTATTTGCCCCCCGCACCCTTCCCGCCCCCCTCGGCGGCCTCCGCCCGATCAATCGACTGCCTGATCACGCCCGCCAGCAACCGCTGACCCAGGGCGTCTGCGTGCATCCCGTCCAGAAAGGCCTCCTTCCCCGCATCCACCTCCTTCTGGAAGGCCGCCGCCGTCGAAATCGGCTCAATCCCAAGCCCCTGGGCCCAGCCCCGGATGACCTCGTACCCCTCCTGCGGCTTCCCGGTCAGTTCGGCCTTCTTCATGTATTGCACGACCCCGACCTTGGCTCCCTTGGACCGCGCCAACCGCACCAGGTCCACAAACGCCTGCCGGCATGCCTCGACATCCTGCTCGTGCGTCGTCGTGTGCGGCGGCGGCGGCGGCTCCGGGGCCCTCCCCATCGCCCGACACACCGCCTTCCACCCGTACACCCCGACCAGCTCCTGCAGCGCACACCACGGCTTGCTCCGCGGCCAGGCCGACCCGATGTACTCCAGCCCCGGGACATCATCCCAGTCATCGCTGTTGAGAACGATGATGACGACATCCGCATCGAACGTGCCGAACCTCTTCACATACGCCAACTGGTTCGGCGGCCCCCAGCTCGGCGCGCTGACATTCGCGGCAAAGCGCCGCTCGAACGGGCGATCCGCGCTCGGAAGCGGTTCGCAGAGCAGCGTCGTCGCAAGCTCCGATTGATCGATCCTTCCACCACCGTTCACGATGCTGTCGCCCACGACCAGCACGCGCTGCTCGCTCGCCGGCTTCGGCATCGCGAGCGGCCCGCTCCGCATGGACCACTGGTTCACCAGGTAGTCATGCCCGAACCGGCGGCATTTCTGGTTCGGCGCAAGCAGATATTCGATCTGCGGATCCAGCACGAACAGCGGCGGATCGCCCATCCCCACGATGTACCGTGCCGCCAGTTCGCCGGCAACGAGCATGCCCACCAGCAAGAGCACGCCCCGCCCGGCCCACCGCCGAGCGCGCCCCGCAACTTTCCGCGTGTCCGCTCGATCGCCTGGCACGGGCCAAGCCTACACCAACCGCGACCTGCGGAGCGGGCGAAACCTCCGGGCGCCCGCCCCGAAGCGCGGCGCGCCGTCAGCATCCCCCCGCGAACCAGACATTCAGAAAGTCGAAGATGTCCTGCACGGCGAGGTCGGCCTCCGACTGGCCGTCGCCGCCGACCTTCGCGTACGGGCTCCCCGCGAACCAGTCGTTCAGGTAGTCGAAGATGTCGGCGACCGTGATCCCGCTCTGCTTGTTGTAGTCCGCGTAGCAGCAGGGAATCGTCGAGTTCCCCGGGCTGTTGCACGCGCCGCTCGCAACGAACGTCGCCCCGGCTCCCCCCGAGGGCGTCGTGCACGCGACCGCCGTGAACGATGCGTTGCACGTCGCCCCGCGGCAGCAGACCCCAAGCACGGCGCAAGGATCCGGCGCGCACGATTCCGCCCCGTTGAACACGCCGGGGCAGTTGGCCTGCGTGCTGATCGTGCACACCCCCGCCAGACAACACGCGCCCGTCTGGGCGTGGGACATTGCCGTCATCCCTCCCACCGCACCGACCGACACCGCCAGCATCCACAACCTTTTGGCACAGAACATGGCGAACCTCCTTGGAGAGCACACCGCGCCTCGAACCCGTTCGAGGGCTTCGGCCCAATGCTCCGGAGTATGGAGGGCAGGCCCGCTCGCGCGATGAATCTCGCCTTCAGAACCCATGAATCCGTGATGAAGGCCTACGATTCGCCCCACCTGCGGGCGTAACTCAATGGTAGAGTGTCAGCCTTCCAAGCTGAATGTTGAGGGTTCGAATCCCTTCGCCCGCTTTCTCCGTCATCGGACCCGCCCCACCCGATCCCGGGCAGGGTCGCAGACGCGCTGAGAGACGACTCCCGATCCCCCTTGCACCCGCCCACGTCGATGGCGTTCATCGCTCGCCGCCGTTCTCGACCGGCGCGTCGCATCGACCGCGATTCCATGCCACAACATCCAACCGACAGGTTGTTCATCACCCCGGTACTGGGCACCGTGACTCCAGGCATTCGTGCAACTTCCCCTCCGCGAGTGCGTTTTGCTTCTTGCGGACGACCGGCGCACCGTCGAACCGGCAACGCACGCTCGGCTCTCGTTCACGTGCGACGACGTGATTGAGTCTTGGTTCGAATCGGCGCTCGTCGCCTCCGCCGGCTTCGCGGGCGGCTTACGACTCTTCAGGAGCCCGAACATGCTCACCGCCGCAACCGGCACGCAAGAGCCGTATCGACCGCCGGGCGATCGTTCGGGATCCCGCCCATCGCACACCCGCACCGGGATCGCGCTGGCGCTGCTCCTGACTCTCACGATGTGCATCGACAAGGCCCTCGCGCTCCGGTTCGACCCCTGCACCGGCGCCTGCTGTTCCGAATCATGCGCGTGCACAGCGGGAACGACCGCCGACGACTGCTCGGCGCCCAGCATGTTTTTCTGCGGCGGCGTCTGCTCGCCCAGCCCCTGTCTCGGGAAGTGCAGCAACATCATCACCGGCATATGCACCGCCACGACCGCGAGCGCGTGCAGCGGCCTGACCATGTCCTGGGACTGCAAAGTGTGCGCCATGCCCGGCCCCCTCGGCGTGTGCTGCGACAACACCACCCGCGTCTGCACGATCCAGATGGGCCTCCCCTGCGCCGCCGGGACGACGTTCCGCGACAGCCAGACCGCCTGCTCCCCCAATCCCTGCCCGCCGATGGGCGCCTGCTGCTCGGGAACCCAATGCGCCGTAGTCACGCCCGCATCGTGCACGGGTGCGTATCAGGGCGATGCTTCCGCGTGCGGGCCGGTCGGCAACCCCACCACGTGCTGCCCCGCGAACTTCGACGGCGTAAACGGCCTCGGCACGCCCGACATCTTCGCCTACATCGACGCCTGGTTCGCCATAGACCCTCGCACAGACTTCGACGGCGACCATGTCATCTCCATGCAGGACGTCTTCGCGTTCCTCAACACGTGGCTCGCCGGTTGCTGACCGCGCGGCCGCGGCACGAATCCGCGCGGACCCCGGCGGGCGTCGCCTATTGCCCCAGCAACCGCACGACCTCATCCACATCCTTGTCGCCGCGCCCGGACAGGTTCACCACGATGTTCGCCCGCTCCGGCATGCCGCGAGCCCGCTTCACCGCCTCGGCGATCGCGTGCGAACTCTCGAGCGCGGGGATGATCCCCTCCATCCGCGCCAGCAACTGGAACGCCTCCAGCGCCTCCGCATCCGTCGCGCTCGTGTACTCCACCCTCCCCGCATCCTTCCAGTACGAGTGCTCCGGCCCGACGCCCGGGTAGTCCAGCCCAGCCGAGCACGAGTGCACATCCGCCGTCTGCCCATCCGCGTTCTGCAAGACGTAGCTCATCGAGCCGTGCAGCACGCCCGGCGTCCCGAACGAGAGCGGCGCGGCATGATCGCCCGCCCTGGACGACCGCCCGCCCGCCTCCACTCCGATCATCTTCACGCCCGCATCCTCGACAAACGGATAGAAGATCCCAGCCGCGTTCGACCCGCCGCCCACGCACGCGATCACCACGTCCGGCAGCCTTCCCATCCCCCACTCATCTCCGGCACACTGCTCCCGGCACTCCCGCCCGATCACGCTCTGGAAATCCCGCACCATCATCGGAAACGGATGCGGCCCCACCACGCTCCCGATGATGTAGTGCGTCCCCTCCACGCTCCCCATCCAGTCGCGCATCGCCTCGTTCGTCGCGTCCTTGAGCGTCCGCGACCCGGAGTTCACCTCCACCACTCGCGCACCCATCATCCGCATCCGCACCACGTTCAGCCGCTGCCGGCGCACATCCTCCGCGCCCATGTACACATCGCACCGCAAGCCGAAGTGCGCCGCGGCCGTCGCGCTCGCGACCCCGTGCTGGCCCGCGCCCGTCTCCGCGATGATCCGCTTCTTGCCCATCCGCACCGTGAGCAGCGCCTGCCCGAGCGTGTTGTTGATCTTGTGCGCCCCCGTGTGCGCAAGGTCCTCGCGCTTGAGCCAGATCGCCGCGCCCTTGCCCGCGCCGGCGCTCGCTCGCACATGCTCCGTGAGCCTCGAGGCCCGGAACAGAGGCGTCGGCCTGCCGACGTACGCCCGGAGCAGTCCCTCGAGTTCCTGCCAGAAAGATCGATCCTCGCGCACACGCGCATAAGCGCCCGAGAGCTCGTGCAGCGCCGGCATCAGCGTCTCGGGAACGTACATGCCCCCATACGCGCCAAACCGGCCGCGCTGATCGGGATTGCTCGACGCTCGTGCGCTCTGGGTTTTCGCGCTCATGTGCCAAGCGTAGATCGTCCGCCGTCGCCGCTTGTCTTTCGCGAGTTCCCCGAAACAATGTCGAAGCGATGCCCGCAGCGCCTCCACCAACCCCGCCGGCCCCGCAGACCCCGGTGCACGAGATCGTCTCCGCCGCCGACGCCGTCCTCGACCGCGTCGTCCTCGGCAACAGCGTCCGCGCGTGGATCATCGCCGCGGCCATTCTGCTCGGCCTGCTCGTCGTGGTCTACCTGCTTCGCGGCATTCTGCTCTCCAGGCTCGCAAAGTTCGCCAAAAAGACCAAGACCCAGTGGGACGATGTCCTCCTCGACATCCTGCAGAAGGTCCGCGTCTGGCTCATCTTCCCCGCTCTCCTCTACTTCTCGGTTCAATCGCTCGCGCTGCCCGATCCGCTGGTCAAGGCCCTGAAGATCGTCGCGATCGTCGGCGTCGCCATCCAGCTCATCCTCTCCTCGCTTCGGCTGGTCGATGCCGGCCTCGAGCTGCTCGTCAAGCGATCCCGCGGCGAGAACGGCGAGCAGGACGTCACCGTCGCCAGCAGCATCGGGGTCCTCCGCTTTCTGGCCCTCGCGGTCGTCGCGGTCGTCGTCGTTCTCCTCGCGCTGGACAACCTCGGCGTCTCCATCACCTCCATGCTCACGGGCCTGGGCGTCGGCGGCATCGCCGTTGCGCTCGCCGTGCAGAACATCCTCGGCGACGTCTTCGGCTCGCTCACGATCCTTCTCGACAAGCCCTTCGTCGTGGGAGACTTCATCATCGTCGGCGACAAGATGGGCACCGTCGAGCACATCGGCGTCAAGACCACCCGCGTCCGCGCCCTCTCCGGCGAGCAGCTCGTCTTCGGCAACGCCGACCTGCTCTCCAGCCGCATCCAGAACTTCAAGCGCATGTTCGAGCGCCGAGTCGTCTTCACCATCGGCGTCATCTACGAGACGTCCGCCGACCACCTGCGGGCCATCCCCGGCATCATCCGCGACGCCGTCAAGGGCGTCGAGAAGACCCGCCTGGACCGCACGAACTTCAAGGGCTTCGGGGCCTTCTCCCTTGACTTCGAAACCGTCTACTTCGTCACCAACCCCGACTACAACCTCTACATGAACATCCAGGAGGCCATCAACCTGAAGCTCTTCGAGGAGTTCGCCGCCCGCGGCATCTCCTTCGCCTATCCCACCAGCGTCAGCATCAACCGCTCCGAAAAGGAGCCGCCGGCCGGCTACCACGCGATCACCATCGGCGCGGCCCCACCGGACAAGGCCCCCGCCGCCCAATCCGACGGCAAGCCGAACCACTGAGCCCCCGCCGTCTGGTATGCTCACCAGATGTCCAGCGACCGGCAGACATCCCTCACCACCGCCGACCTCCTCTTCGTCGCCTTCAACGGCCGCGTCATCGCGGTCGATCGCACCACCGGCGAGCCCGTCTGGCGATGGCAGAGCCGCCGTGGCTCGTACATCACGCTCCTCCCCGACGGCGATGCCCTGTTCGTCTGCGCCAACGGATACACCTGGGCCCTGGACCCTCGCGATGGCCGCGAGATCTGGTACCAGCCGTTCAAGGGCGAGGGCTCGGGCATCCCCTCGCTCGCGACGATGCGAGGCGCCGCCAACTCGGGCGCCGCGGCCGAGAAGGCCGCTCGCGATGCCCAAGCCGCTCAGCAGGCCGCCGCGTCGTCCACGTGAAGGGCATTCGCACTCCGATCGCTTCACGCCCTTCCGAACCGCTTCTCCAGTTCCTTGATCGTCAGCCGGATGCTCGTCGGCCGGCCGTGCGGGCAGTTAGACGATCGTTCCACGAGGTCCCGGAGCTTGAGCAGGTCGCCAAGCTCCGTATCGCTCATGTGGTCCCCCGCCTTGACGGCCGCCTTGCACGCCATCATGTCGAGCACCTCGTGCAGCGCCTGCTCGCTCGCGGGGACGAATCCCTCCGCATCGGCCCGCTCGAACAGCTCGGCGATGAACTCCGCCGGATCGACGCCGCGCTCGAACAGGAACGACGGAAACGCCCGCACGCCCACCGACTCGGGCGTGAGCAGTTCCGCCTCGATGCCGATCCGCGCGAGGATCGGCCGCAGTTCCTCCAGCCGCATCGCCGCCGAGCGTGCCACCCGCACCGGCACCGGCGCGAGCATGTGCTGCGACTCCAGCGGCTTGCCGGGCGCTCCCCCAGCCTCACTCCCGACGATCCGCGCCAGCAGCGCCTCGAACATCACCC
>DASZWV010000166.1:0-5194 GCA_035546115.1 Phycisphaerales bacterium | reverse complement strand
TTCCTGGATCATGGGGTCTCGGACGTGCAGGCGACGGGGGGGACGATCACGGCGACGTTCACGTTCTCCGGGAGTCCGGGGTTTGTGAACGCGAGCGGGCCGGACAACGACCCGACGACGTGGCGTGACAACGACTACCGGCTGGCGGCGGGGTCGGTGTGCATCGACAGCGGCGATTCGCTGTACATCCCGGGGCAGGGGTCGCACGTGGATCTGAACGGGCTGGCGCCGTTCGACGATCCGGGCGCGGCGAACACCGGGAGCGGGCCGGTGGCGATCGTGGACATCGGGGCGATCGAGCGGGCGCCGACGCCGTGCCCGGCGGACTTCGACCACTCCGGGACGCTGACGACGCTGGACCTGATGAACTTCATCAGCGCGTGGCTGTCGGGAAGCCCGAGCGCGGACTTTGATCACTCGGGCACTCTGACGGCGCACGATGTGCTGGAGTACATCGACGTCTGGTTCGTCGGGTGCCCGGCGTAGGACGTGCGAGGACTCGCGAGCACGAGCCCACGAGCCCGGGGCCCGCTACCTGGCGGGGCGCGGCCGGTGGCGGTGCCTGGTGATGGCCATGCCGGCGGCCTGGAGCGCGACGCCGATCGCGGCCGCGGCGGCCCAGATGATGGCCCACTGCGGGGGCGTGCGGTCGTGGATGTGGTGGGCCGTGGTGGTCATGGTGGCGAGGATGGAGGCGGAGCCGGCGATCCAGAGGGCCGCACCGAGGAGGCTGGAGAGGATGGCCGCGGCGAGAGAGGCGGCGCAGGCGCCGACGATGGCGCCGGCGGCAAGGCCGATGGCCGCCGCGCCCGCGAGCGTGCCGCGCTGGGTGGAGTTGAGGGTTGACCAGGTCTGCGCGGCGCGGGTTGCGGCGGGATCGAGGTGTCGCCAGGCTTCTTGGAGCATCGGATGAGACTCGGGGCTGGTGGCGGCCTGATCGCCAGAGCCTGTGCTCGCGGGGTCGGGCGCCGTGCGGGATTCGTCGGGCGAGAGCGATCGCAGGGCGTCGGTGACCGGGAGACTGGTGGGATGGGCGCTCGCGATGGGGGCGAGGATTTCGGCGTGTCCGCCGTCGGTGAGGATCGAGGTGAGCTTGCCGAGGGCCGAGGTCGATGCGGCCGCGGCCTCGCGACCCATGGAGTTCGGGCTTGTGCGGACGCGGTCGATGATGGAGCGGATCGTGGATTCGTCGAGCGAGGCGGCGGATGCGGCTTGCCCCGGCGCGGGGGAGGCGGTCGGCGGCGAGGGGATCTCGGCGTCCGGCGGCTGGAGCGTGAAACGGGCGATCGGGGCGTCCTTGGCCTCGGGCTGCGGGTGGGCGACGAAGCAAGCGGCGACGATGAGGGCGATGGCACACCCTGTCGCGGCGCAGGCGGTTGTCAGGATGTAGCCGCGGGCGAGGAAGCCGATGGCGGCGCCGAGGGCGGCGCCCGCGAGGAGGCCCTGCCACGGGTGTGCGGCCGGCGCACCGCTTCCGAGCAGCGTGGCGAGGGTCCAGCCGAGGGATCCGAGCGCGAGGGCGCCGATGAGGCTGGATGTCCAGCGGGGCGCTCGGTGGCCGCGAAACCAGAGGAGGAATCCGATCGCGATGGCGAGGGCGGCGAGGGCGTACGCGGCGAGAGGGGAATCCGCGAGAGCGGCGATCGCGGCGCTGGCTCGATCAAGGTGCGCGTGCATGCGGGTCTCCGGAGATGTGCGGGCACTCGAAGGATCGGCGTGGGCGCGGACGGGCTGGCGTCGGAGGGCGTGGTTGGAACCCTGGTTTGGGCGGGTGGGCGTTGCAGACGCGACAGGGTGACGCGGGGTGACCGGCGGGCGCTTATCGGGCGCTGGCGATGCGGGTCCGGGCGGGCCGGATGCGCGTGGGTGGCGGGTTGGACCGATGGCAGATGTGGAGGAATCGACGCGGAGCGAGGGCGCTTCCGGCGTCCAACAATCATCACGCATGGCACGCTCCGCGGGCAAGAAATCGGCATCGGCGAAGGCGAAGGCTCGCGGCGGCAAGAGCGCGGAGGCGCGGGCGCTGAACGGGCACGCGCGCCCGGAAGGGAACGAGGGCAAGGGCGAGGGCGTGCCGGAGCCGTCGCAGTTGAGGTCGCTGCGCGAGAAGATCGACGAGATCGATCACACGCTCGTGGAGCTGCTCAACAAGCGGGCGCGGCTGGTGGTGGAGGTGGGGAAGGTGAAGCGGGCGACGGGGACGCCGGTGTATGCGCCGCATAGGGAGGCGCAGGTGCTCTCGCGCGTGCTGGCGCACAACCAGAGGGCGGGCGGGCCGCTGCCGGACCGGACGATCGAGGGGATCTATCGCGAGCTGATGTCGGGGTCGTTCCGGCTGGAACTCCCGATGCGGGTGGGGTATCTCGGTCCGCCGGGGTCGTACTCGCACGTGGCGGCGGTGAAGCACTTCGGGACGAGCGTGGACTTCGAGGACCTGCGGGCGATCGCGGGGGTGTTCGACGAGGTGGCGCGCGGGCACGTGGACTGCGGGCTGGTGCCGATCGAGAACTCGATCGGGGGCGGGATCGCGGAGACGATGGCCGCCTTCCAGGAGTTCCACAACCAGGTGAACGTGTACGCGGAGGTGCAGATCGAGGTGCACCACGCGCTGTTGGCGAACTGTCCGCCGAGCGCGGTGAGGGAGATCCACTCGAAGCCGGAGGTGTTCACGCAGTGCCGGAACTGGCTGGCGACGCAGTATCCGCACGCGAGGCTGATCCCGGAGGCGAGCTCGTCGAGCGGCGTGAGGATGGCCGCGGAGGCGGGACCGGAGATGGGCATCGCGGCGATCGGATCGAAGCTGGCGGCGGAGATGTACGGGGTGACGATCCTGTTTGAGAACATCGAGGACCAGTCGCAGAACATCACGCGGTTCTACGTGATCTCGCGCCAGAAGGCGCAGCCGACGCCGAAGAACGCGGAGGGCAAGAGCGACGACAAGACGGCGATCATGTTCGCGACGACCAACGAGCCGGGGGCGCTGGTGAGCGTGCTGGCGGTGTTCCAGCGGGCGGGGATCAATCTGACGCACATCGACAAGCGGCCGAGCGGGCGGAGCAACTGGCAGTACACGTTCTTCATCGACGCGGAGGGGCACGTGGACGATCCGTGGTTCGGCGCGGCGGTGCAGCAGGCGAAAGGGCTTTCACGGGACTTGCACGTGCTGGGGAGCTTTCCGCGGTCGCGGCGGATCTTGTGAATGGCCGCGGATGAGCGGGAATGAGGCTTGGAATCCGGGCGGCGTTGTGCGGTCGCGTGGATGAGCCATGGCGCATTCGGCGGCGCACAGCGGCGGGGTGGATGAGTACACCACGGTCGCGAACAACGCGAACGCCGATCTGCCCAATGGGTATCGGGGGATCGCAGACCGGCGGGCGCGGCGTTCCCGAGCGGAACCTGCAACGCCGGGAGCACGACCTCGGCGTGCTGCTTTGCGGACTACAACAAGATCGACGGGGTGACCGTGGGGGACATCTTCGACTTCCTGAGCAACTGGTTCGCCGGGAAGAAGTTCGCCATCCCGGGCGGGGATGGGACCCACGGGACCCTGAATGTGCAGAACATCTTTGATTTCTTGAACGCGTGGTTTGCGGGCGGATGCTGAGCGTTACCCCCTGAATAGGGAGCTTTGGACACTGGATCGTTTCGTGGGTGCCAATTGACGGGTTTTCCCTGGCACAAAAGGGTGAGGTCGGGTCGCTTGGGCGGCTCTCAAGTGACAGTTGCAGTTGAGCAAGCGGCGGCAGGCGAGCGGTGAAACCGGGGGAGGCATGAGGGCGTATCGGGCGGGTCCGGGAGAGCGGATCTGGGGGATTGCGCGATCGTGCCCTTCCGGAAATCTCGGCTCGGCTTGAACTTGCGGAAGGGCGAACCTTCCGTTAGTCTCTCCGGGTGGAGGACACAGGCGGCGCGGGAGCACGGACGTATGCCCGCACCGTCAGGACGAGCCGCCCATGGCCCCGCGGGCGGCGTCTGAGGCTTGGTGCGGAAGAGGCTTCGCCGTCGGCCGTGAACGGCCAGCGAAGCGCCGCACGGCGCGTCCGGGGAACCACGGCATTGGGATCGACCGAAGGCCCGAAAGGGCTCTCCGGCATTGGAGACGGTCGCCTCGGAGTCATACCTTGACACCCCTTGCTCGGGTGCGGCAGATCGTCCCGAGCAGCAAAGACACTTGTCCGGGAGTTCGGAATGAATAAGCCTCGACGCTTCGGCTGGTTCGGTCGCTCGCCCCGCATGGATGATCGGAGCGTTGGTTCCCGTCGCAAGAATCCTGCGCGGCGGCTACGGGCGGCGAGCGGGATGTCGGCCGGAGCGATGCAGGTCGAGGAGCTCGAGCAGCGGCAGATGCTGTTCTCGGTCACGATCGGCCCGGGGGATGTGAACCCGGTGACTGGGGTGGGGACGCGGAGCGTGGACTTTGCGTACATCATGCCGACGTTCGGCCAGACGGGGATGCCGGCGCTGAACGGGACGATTCCCAACCCGCCGGCGCCGACGATCACGACGGAGAACTTCGACGACGAGATGGACCCGTGGACGATGGCGAACCCGCCGGTGCCCCCGAGCGGGACGCGGTTCGCGGGCTCGAACATCCAGGTGGCCTACCAGACGCAGTCGGGCAACGCGGTGGAACTCGTGCCGTTCCCGGTGCAGCAGGGGCAGCAGGTGGACCGCGCGCTGCGGCTCGCGATGCAGACGACTGACAACGTCTCGTTCACGTTCTTCGATCCGCAGGCGCAAGGGCAGAACCTGGTGCCGCTGGTGGTGAACACGGCGTCGATCATCGTGTCGGCGAACACGCGCGGGCAGCCGAGCGACGGCGACGCCCTCAAGACCGACGCGAACACGGGGACGAAGGTCCAGCTGCTCAGCAACGGCGTGGTGGTGCAGACGATCTCCGGGGCGGCGCTGGCCGCGCTGGGGCAGACGTTCGGCGCGCTGACGCAGTACACGTTCAACGGGGTGGCCAACGGGTTCGACACGATCCGGTTCCTGAGCGCGGCGGATGCGCCGAACAACTCGACGTACAGCGACATCTTCGTGGTCGAGAGCATCCAGGTGACGGTGCCGGCCCAGACGACGTGGGTGAGCGATCACGCTCGCGGGGCGCGGCTGTCGTTCACGGGGCCGGCCGGGGCGACGCTGCAGGTGTTCGACCTGTACGGGCGGGACATGCAGCAGATCGACTGCCTGA
>DASZWV010000165.1:0-4098 GCA_035546115.1 Phycisphaerales bacterium | reverse complement strand
CTCCAGGTATCCCGCCGTCGCCGCCGCGCGGGCCTGCTCGATCGCCGCCTTCCGTTGCTCCTCCGTCGCCTTCCCGTTCAGCGTCCCGCACAACTGCGCCGCCGCCGCTTCCACGCTCAGCACCTGCGCGTTCGCCCGAATATTCACCGCGTTCGCCCCCGCCTGCCATTCGCCGGTGCTCCCCGCGTTGGCCGCTCCGTAGAAGTTCCCGTTCAGCCCCGCCGCGTTCTGCAGAACATTCGCGCTCTGGCACGCCACCCGCCGCGCTTCGTCGTCGCGCCCTTCCTCCGCCAGCTGCGCCGCGGCCAGCGCCGAAACGCACCCCGTCATCGCGACCCCCGGCGAGTCGTTCGCCATCGCCAGGTTGAGTTCCGTGCCCGTCAAAGGCCTGTCCACATCGCCGGAAGTCGATCGAGATTCCTCTCCAACCACCGGCCGCGCATTCCCCGGCGATGCCGAATCGACAACATTCCGCCGAAGCGCATCCGCGCCGTTCCCGCCCCGCATCGCGAAGCCCAGCCGCGACTCGCCGCCCCGTCCCGCGCCGGCGCCGTTGCGAGCGAGCATCGCATCCTCATCACGGCGTTCCTTTGATGCGAGGTCGTCGGCCACGACCGCCCCTCCCGCCGACGAAGGAGCGCCCACGGAAGGCCCCCGCGGCGCCGGAACGGCCGCGGGCGCCGGAGTCGTCTTCTTCAACTCCGCACCCACGACGGTCTTCCCGCCGCGCGGCGGCGCGCCGCGGCCGCCGCCCGAGGGCCTCGCCATCGCGGGCGCCGACGCGCTCTCATCCTTCCCCGCCTCCGCAGACCGATCCTGCGCCCGCTCCACAATCCTGAACTCAACGCCCGAACTCGGAGTGACCTGGTCCGCGGGCGCCCCATCCCGCCCGCTCTCCCGCTGCGCCTCCGCAAGCCTGAGCACGCGCTCAAGCCCTTCCCTGTTCAGCCGCAGAGCCTCCGTCTCTGCCTTCGCCGGCGCTCGCGCCTCCGTCTTCCCCAGAACAGCCTTGTCCCTCAGCTCCGCGAGCGATTGTCCCACCATCGTCCCCGTCCGCGCGCCCGGCACGGCACGGAAGTACTCCTCCCACGTCGTCTCCGCGGGCGTCGGCGGCGGCTCCACCGGCACGCGCACCAGCCGCGGCTTGCCCTCCACCGTCACCCGCAGCTTGTCCACCGCCACGAACGATGTGAACGGCGTCTCCACGTTGAACGTCTCGCCCAGCCGCACGACCTGCGCCCGCATCTCCGCATCCGGCACGCCGCGCTGCATCCCCAGCAGGTCCTTCGCCACCAGCTCATCCACCATGCCGCGAGCCCACAGCGTCGGCAGGCACGTGTTCCCCATCTCCTTGTCCGGCAGCACGATCGGGATCTTCTCTTCCCACTTCCCCGTCGCGGCCTGCGCACGGACCGTCATCGTCCCGGGCCCGGGCCGCGTGTATCTCCCCAGAATCGTCAGCGCTCGATCGCCCCACAGGTCCGGCATGTTCTCCGCCGCAGGCAAAACATCCACCGGTTGCACGCCCTCGAACGCCACGGACACATCCGTCAGCACGGGCGTCCGCATCCTTCGCTCGAACCGATCCACCGCCGCCTTCACCTGCGCATCCGAATCCTCGGACAGGAACACATACTCCGGCTCGCCGCCCCCCGCGCTCGCCATCCGCTCGATCACCGACCGGTCCACGCTGTTGCCGATCCCAAACGGAAACACCCGCATCTCCGCGCGATGCCGCCGGGTCGCCTCGATGATCTCGTACTCGTTCCCGACGTCTCCGTTGGTCAGCACGATCGCAACCCGCACCGGCCGCACGCCCGAATCCGAGTACATCTCCGCGCTCGAAACCTGAAGCACCCGCTCGCCCCTCTGCCCGCCCCACGTCCCGCTCAACAGAAGCTCGAGCCGGATGGAACCGTCCCGCTGCGCCGTCGTCGATCGCTTCAGATACGCCTCCGGCATCACGAACGATGTGCACCCGATCGCCTCGCCCGCATCCGGCTGCAGCGTCGGATCCACAAGCTCCCCGCCCTTCTCCATCCGGTTCGACCCGATGTGCCCATCATCCACCACCACGCGCACGCTCCGTCCATCCGGCGGAACCTTCGCGAGCTCATCCAGCGAAATCGGCGCTGCACTTCCCGCTCTCCCTCCAACCCCCGCCGACGCTCCGCCCGCCGCCGCATCGATCGCGCTCAGCAAGGTCGCTCCACCCGCCCCCGCCTCGCCCTCCCAGGACGCCACCGCCTTGAGCGCCTCCTCCCGGTTCGCCGCCGTGCCCGGCCGCGCCAGGTCCCACAGCCGCCCGCCCGCCCCGCCGAACCCGATCACATCAAACTTGTCCTGCGGCCGCATCCCATCGATCGCCCGCTCGATCACCCTCCTCGCCACCGCCAGCGGCTTGCCGCGCATGGACTCCGAAGTGTCCACCACGAACTCAAGCTCCCGCGGCATCGCCACCTCATCCGCCACTCGCGCCGGCGGCTCGAGCTGCACGCAGAAGAAGTTCCCCTTCTCCCCCGTGTTCGCGAACACCCGCGTCCCGATCCTCTCGCCACCCTGCTTCCACCGAAGCTCAAAGTCCCGGTTCGGAATCTCGTTCAGCGCATCCAGCGCCACGTGCACGCGCTCGGGCTCCCCGCGCGAGTTCTTCGCGATCGGCGTCTGCACAATCCGGTGCAGGGGTGACTCCAGCCCCAGGATCCCCGGCCCGCCGGAATCCAGCACCACGGAGATCGAAAGGTCATGCCCATCGCGCATCGTGGGCGCTCTCCCGCCGCCAACCCCCGCGGTCGTGCTCGCTCCCGCACGATCCGAACCCGCATCGCACGCGAACCAGCGCCCGCCGACCTCCCCGCGCCCATCCGCCAGCAGCGTTCCCGGCTCGCGCGATCCATCCGGATACTCCACCGTGAAGTCATACCACACACCCGCCGGCCCGATCGCCCGCCCGGCCTCCGATTCGGCCGCCCGGCCGCGCAGCCGCCGCGCCGCCGCCATTCCCTTCGAAGCATCGGCCGGCGCCGCCGGCGCCACCGGCTCAATCGCCCGCGCCCCCGCCAGCATCTCCCCGAGCTCCCGCGGAGATCGTTCGCCCTGCGCCCCATCCCCACGCTCCGCACGCACCACCTCCGCCGGCGCGCTCAGCACCAACCCGCGCTCCCCGCCCGCCGTCCCACTCCCCGCCACAAACCGCGGCGAGACCACCGTCGGAAAGTCAAAGCAAAACTCCCCACCCCGCTCGCGCACCTCCTCCACATACGACAACTCCACCGCCACCGTCGCCCCCGGCGCGATGTTCGCCACCGACTGCGTGAACACGTTCGGCCGCTCCTGCTCCAGCAGGCTCGCCGTCCGCCCCGAATCCCGCGACGCCTCATACATCGCACGCGCCGAGTCGCGTTCCTCCACCTCCCCCTCGATCACCCGATCACCGATCGTCATCCGCATCCGGTCCACGCTCGCCCGCTCGCTCAGCGGAAACGTGTACACCCCCTCGATCGGCTCGGGATTCCCGTTCTTGTACTCCTGCCTGACGGTCACGCGCGAAAACCGTCCGGTGATCTCCGCCTGCACATCCGTGTGCCGCAGCACGCACGGCCCGAGCAGTTGCCCGTTCTCCCCGTACGCATCCAGCAGCCCCGCCTCCGGCGCCATCACGATGTTCGTCGCCGGCGCGCTCGCCGTCACCGTCGCCACCACCCCCGTCCTCGTCGGCAGCACCAGCGGCAACAGCATCACCGCCACCACCGCCGCGGCCGCGAGCGGCGCCAGCGGGCTCGCCAGCACCCGCCTCCATCGCGGCTGGCTTCGACGAGCCCCGCCCCCCGAAATCCTCCGCTGATCCTCCTCAGCCGCCACGAACACCAGCCGCGGCCCCGCCTCCGGCCCGCTCGATGCCTCGACTCCTCGATCCCTCGATGCCTCTCCCGCGCCCAGCGCCGCCATCAGCCGATCCCGACCCGCCGCCGCCCGCTGCGCGTTCACGCCGTGCCAATCGCGCAGCAGCCCATCAAGCTCATCCCGCGGCGGCGGACCCGCCGCGCCCTCGCCGCCCGCATCCATGAACCCGGCATTGTCTGGTCGATCACTCATGGC
>DASZWV010000164.1:0-3003 GCA_035546115.1 Phycisphaerales bacterium | reverse complement strand
CGAGAGCGATTCGGGACCGTTCATCCACCGGATGGAACGCCTCGCGCGGACCGTCGCCGATCTTCACCTCGGCTTTCTGCTCGTCACCAACCCCAAAGACGTCGGCTACCTCACCGGCTTCCTCGGCGGCGACAGCTATCTCCTGCTCCCCGCTCTTTCGCACAAGGCCCGGCGGCCCATCCTGATCAGCGATTTCCGCTACAAGGAAGAACTCGAAGAAGTGCAGGGCGTCGCCGACGTCTTCATCCGCACCAAGTCCATCGTCGAGGCAGTGGGGGAGGTTGTCGGCTCTGCAGGCGCGGGTGCCGAGGGCGAATCGGGCGGGCTCCCCAAGATCGGGATCCAGGCCGAGCACCTCACCATCGCGGAGAAGGCCGCGATCGGCCGCAAGCTTGGCCCCAAGGGCGCCAAGCGTCTGGCCGACACGGTGAACCTCGTCCCGAAACTGCGGGTCATCAAGGACGACACCGAGATCGCCCTCATCCGCAAGGCGGCTCGGATCCAGGAGGCCGCCCTGACCGCGGTCCTCCCCTCGATCAAGGTGGGGATGACGGAATCCGACGTCGCCGCCGAGATCGAGGCCGAGATGAAGCGCCGCGGCTCCAGCGAGCCCGGCTTCCAGACCATCGTCGCCGCGGGCGCCAACGGCAGCCTTCCGCACTACCGGCCCCAGCAGAAAAAGCTCGCGGCCAACAAGCCGCTCCTGATCGACTGGGGCGCGGTCTACAAGGGCTACCACGCCGACATGACCCGCACCTTTGCCCTCGGCAAGTGGCCGCCGAAGATCGCGGAGATCTACAAGGTGGTGCTCGAGGCGCAGGAACTGGCCGCGGCCGCCCTCGCGCCCGGCAAGCTCACGACCGAGATTGACGCCATCGCCCGCAAGCACATCGCCAAGGCCGGGTACGCCGAGTTCTTCGGGCACGGCCTCGGGCACGGCCTGGGCCTTAACGGCCACGAGGACCCGCGCCTCACGAACATGCTCGCGGGCGTCCGCCTCGAGGCGGGAATGGTCGTGACCATCGAGCCGGGGATCTACCTCCCGGGCGAGGGGGGCGTGCGGATCGAGGACGACTACGCGATCACCGAGCACGGGGCCCTGAACCTCTGCTCGATGAAGAAGAGTCTTGAATGGTGCACGCTGTGAGGGAAGGCAAGAGGCATCGAGGCATCCAGTGAACGCCTCGGCTTCGCTCTTCGGCTTTCCCACTTGATGCCTTGATGCCTTGTTGCCCAGGTGCTTTTTCCCATGATCGATATCCGAAAACTCAAAGAACTCGTGCGGCTGATGGTCGAGAACGACCTGACCGAGCTGGACCTGCAGGACCAGCAGGAGACGGTCACGGTGAAGCGCGGCGGCGCAGCCCCGGTCGCGGGCGCTCCCGTCGTGTATCACGCCCCGGCCGCGGCCCCCGCGCCCGCGGCCTCGCGCAGCGCCCCCGAGCCCGCCGAGGCCGACGAGCCCAAGGCCGAGGCCGAGCCCAAGGACACCGCGGGCCTGGTCCCCATCGTCAGCCCGATGGTCGGCACCGTCTACCTCGCCCCGAATCCGGAGTCCGCGGCGTACGTCGCCTCCGGCGCTGCCATCGGCCCGGACACCACCGTCTGCCTCATCGAGGCCATGAAGGTCTTCAGCGAGATCAAGGCCGAGACGAGCGGCACGATCGAGCGCGTCCTCGTGACCAGCGGCCAAGCGGTGCAGTACGGGCAGCAACTGTTCCTGGTACGTCCATCCTGACGTGCTGCCTGATTCTTCGTCTTTCCACTCGATGCCTTGATGCCTCGTTGCCTTGATGCCTCTTCCACCATGTTCTCACGCATTCTCATAGCCAACCGCGGCGAAATCGCCCTCCGAATCATCCGCGCCTGCCGCGAGATGGGCATCGAGTCCGTCGTCGTCTACTCCACCGCCGACAAGGACGCACCATACCTCCAGCTCGCCGACGAGGCCGTCTGCATCGGTCCCGGCCCCGCCAAGGAGTCCTACCTCAACATCGCCCGCATCATCGCCGCGGCCGAGGTCGCCAACGTCGACGCCATCCACCCCGGCTACGGCTTCCTCTCCGAGCGCGCCGAGTTCGCCCAGGTCTGCGCCGATTGCAAGATCGAGTTCATCGGCCCCTCACCAACGGCGATGGCCAGGCTCGGCGACAAGGTCGCCTGCAAGAACGCCGCGAAGGAAGCCGGCGTCCCCATCTTCCCCGGGTCCCCCGGCGCGATCGAGGATGAGGAGGAGGCGACCAAGATCGCCGCGAAGATCGGCTACCCGGTGATCATCAAGGCGGCCGCGGGCGGCGGTGGCCGCGGCATGCGTGTCTGCCACAACGAGATGGCCCTCCGCTCCAACCTCCGCTCCGCAAGCCAGGAAGCCCAGGCCGCGTTCGGCAATGGCGCCGTCTTCATCGAGAAGTTCCTCGAGCACGCCCGCCACGTCGAGGTCCAGTGCCTCGGCGACAAGCACGGCCACGCCATCCACCTCTTCGAGCGCGACTGCTCCATGCAGCGCCGCCACCAGAAGGTCATCGAGGAGGCCCCCGGCCCGCACATCGACCCGAAGAAGCGCGACGCCGTCTGCGAGGCCGCGGCACGCCTCATCAAGTCCGCCCACTACTCGGGCGCGGCCACCGTCGAGTTCCTGATGGACAAGGACCAGAACTTCTACATGCTCGAGGTGAACACCCGCGTGCAGGTCGAGCACCCGGTCACCGAGCTCATCACCGGCGTGGACATCGTCAAGGAGATGATCTCCGTCGCCGCGGGCAACGCCCTCTCGCTCAGGCAGGCCGACGTCAAGGCCAGCGGCCACGCCATCGAGTGCCGCATCAACGCCGAGGATCCCGACCGCAACTTCATGCCCAGCCCCGGCAAGATCACCCGCTACGAGCCCCCGGGCGGCCCGGGCGTGCGCCTCGACTCGCACGTCGTCACCGGCTACACCGTGCCGCCGAACTACGACTCGATGATCGGCAAGCTGCTCGTGCACGCCCCGACCCGCGAGCAGGC
>DASZWV010000163.1:0-4473 GCA_035546115.1 Phycisphaerales bacterium | reverse complement strand
CGCCTGGATCGACAGCGCCACCGTCGCGGCCCCGATCACCGCGCCCCACGAGATGCCCCGGTGGCGGATGACAAGGCCCTCGGACTCGGGCATCACGAAACCTCGTCCGGCGGCCTGCTTTTCGATGGTGTGGATGTCTGTGACCATGATGGTGCTCCGTGCTTTGCCCGCGAGGCCGATTCGGCCTCGCGGGGCGAGAGAGGGAGAGGAACCGCCCACACAATCCGATCCTGCGGCGCGCATGTAAGCCGGGGATGAATCGGAGTTGATGGCCCGCTGAGGCCGAAGCGGAGAGACCGGTCCCGATGGGCCCGTCGCGCGATGCGGGCCCCCGCCGCGCCCCGGCGGAGAGTGGATGAGCAGCGCCCGCACCTATACTTGCGCGATGTCCTCCGAGACCATCCAGGTGAACTTCGGCACGCCCAAGGGGCTCTTTCCCCTCAACGGCACGATGCTCATGCCGCACGGGATCCTGCCGCTGCACGTCTTCGAGCCGCGGTATCGCCAGCTCGTGGCCGATGCGCTCGCCGAGGGAGAGGGGGATGTGTTCGAGGAGGGCCGGTCGGGCGGTCAGTTCGCGATGGCGACGTTCCACGGCGACCAGTGGAAGCACGAGTACCACGGGCGGCCCGCGATCCGGCCGGTGGTCTGCCTCGGGCAGATTGTGCAGCACGCCGAGATGCCCGACGGCTCGTACATGATCGTGCTGCAGGGCCTGTGCCGGGCGCGGATCGTCGAGGAACTGCCCCCCGACGACGATGTGCTCTACCGGCGGGCCATGCTGCGGCCGCTCGACCTCGGCGCGCCCGACGAGGAGGCGCTCGAGGGCTTCCGCCGCCGCATCGCCGAGGCGATCGAGAGCGACCGCCTCTCCGACCTGCGCGGGGCCGAGGGTATGCTCGAGCACCTGCGGAACGAGGAGATCCCATCGAGCGCGCTGTTCGATGTGCTCGGGTTCCAGTTCATCCAGAACGACCAGGAGACGAGGTATCGCCTGCTCGCCTGCGACGATGCCCAGGAGCGGGCCCAGATCGTGACCCACGAGCTGCTGGACATCCAGAACCTGCTGCGCAGGGCCCGGTCGCAGCGGCTGGTCGAGACCCCCAAGGGGTGCCATTGGAACTGAGGCGGCGGCAAGACACGGGGTGAAGGCGGGGGGCGGAAGGAGCGCAACATGAAGACCGGCACGTGCGTACGCGGGCTTCGTCGGGTGGGGCTCATCCTCGGCCTGTGCGCGGGATCGCTGGCGATGACCGCCTGCGAGAACGCCGGCCAGGGCGCGCTCTCGGGCGCCGCGCTGGGCGCGGGCGGCGGGGCGATCATCGGCAGCCTGTTCGGCGCGGCCGGCACGGGCGCGGCCGTCGGGGCCGTCGGCGGCGCGCTCGGCGGGGCGGCCATCGGCGACCAGAACCGGCGCGCCAACGAGAGCAACTACTCCCAGCGACGCGACTGGTAGCCCCGCCTCAGTCCGCATCCCCGAGGTCGTCGTCGAACGGGTCGAACATGCCCGGCTTGCGACGGCGGGGCGGCTCCTGCAGGGCCTCGCGGCACGCCTCTTCCAGCCTCTGGTGCAGCTTCTCGTGCAGCGGCACGGCCTCGAGGCGGTCGACGAGCGCATCGACCCTCGCCGCCGCCGGGAGTGTGAGCGGCACCTGCGAGATCGCCTCATCCCCGAGTTGCTCGGCGGCGTGGATGAACCACGCCATCGGCACGGGCTGGGGCTTGCCCGCCGCCGAGGCCTTCGCCGGCCTCTTCCCCGCCGGCTTTGCCGGTGCGGGGGCGGGAGGCGAGAGATCCGGCGGTTCGATCTTGGCGCGAACGGTCACCGGGCCGACGGCGACGATCGGCCACAGGCCGTCGCGCGTCGGCGGCTCGCGCACGAGGATGAACGCCGGGATGCCGCGCTCATCGGCCATGTCGCGCAGAAGCCTTCCGTCGGCCCCGACCCGCGGCGGGCCGACGAGGTAGCACCCCGCCGTGAACGCCCGGCCCTCGGGCAGGTCTGCCTCCACGAGCGTGATGCGCCCGGTGTCGACGGCCATCTCGCGCTTCATCCGTCGCGCCTCCTGCAGCGGGAGCAGGATGCGGGCCATGCGGTCGTAGTCGGCGCCGTGGTGGGCGCGGCGGAGGGCGCTGGCGGCGATCCGCTCGGCCGCGAAGTAATCGCGGTCGACCAGCGCGCGGCTGGCCTGCTCCATCATGGCGTCGATCTTGGATGCCCGTTCGGCCTGGGTTTTCGACACGGATCGCGTCTCCCGATCCACACATCATTCGGAACGAGGATTGGACGAGTCTGAGCCAGAAGGGGATGAGCGCCCGCCCCGCTGGGCCTCCTGCGCCATGGCCTCGAGCGAGCCCTGCCACTGGTCGGCCTGGTCCTGCAGGTCGTACCCGAGCACATCCGCAAGGCCCGACCAATCCTGCGCGCCGATGGACCGCTTGACCTCCTGCAGGGAATCCGCGAGCAGGCGGATCTGCTCGGAGAGCGATCCCTCGCCCCCCTTGACCAGCGGCACACGCATCGTGTCCACAGAGAGCCCCGCGAGGTTGGCCCCGTCGCTCACCGCGTCGCGGACCGTCTGCCACGCGTGCAGCGCCGTGCTCAGCCGCTCCATCGCGTCGGGCACCTTGCCCACGGCGAGCAGGTCGGCCGCGGCCGACTGGTCGGCCTTCAGGTCGCCGAGCGTCTCGGCCACGCCCCGCAGCGTCTCGGCGACGAGTTCCGCCGGGTCGGCGGTGGTAAAGCGCAGCTCCCTGGCGGCGGCCGGTGTTTCCGGCGGGTCGCGCAGCATCGCATCGGGGATCGGCTGGCCGTCGAGCGTCGCCTCGATGACGACCCGCCCACGGTGCTCGGCGTCGAGCCGCGCGGCGCGCAGGGCGTCGGCGATGTTTCCCGGAGCGCTGGTGAGGACCTGGTTGTCGATGACCACTCGCATCGGTGACAGGCTACCGGAAACAGGCGGGGGACGCAAACCGGGAAAACCTGCGGTTCGGGCTCATTCCGGCCGCACCCCATCGCGAGCGGCCCGCCGGGCGTGCTTGCGGAGCAGCCGGATATTGCGGGCATAGATGACAATCCCCGACGCCTGCCCGAGGATGCCGATGGGGTCCTGTCGCCAGACGAAGTAGCTGAAGAGGGTGACGCCGCCGAACAGGCTGAACCACCAGAAGCTCTCGGTGATCACCGACCGCCGGTGCTTCTCGCTCGCCAGCCACTGGAGCACCATGCGCCCGGAAAACGCAAGCTGGCCGAGGAAGCCGATGCCGACCCAGACCAGGCTCACGAGGGAGGTGATCTTCAGGAAGCTGAACGTCCGGAACAGCCAGTTGTGCTGGGCGCTCACGAGTTCGTCGAGATTGTCTTTGCCCCACAACTTCTCGGCTTCGGTGCGGGACATGACCGTGGGACTCGCCGGGCCGCGGACCATCCAGAGGCGGAACGAGTAGTCGCTCGCCCCCTGCGGTTTGAAGGCCTCGAGTTCGCCGCGGGTATTCCCGAGACGGACTTCCATCGTGATGGCGCCCGGCGCGGTGGGGAACCTGGGCTTCGAGGCGGGCCCGAACGCGATCCAGAACCCAAGCCCCAGCACGATCGCCATGAGCATCGCGGGCTCCCACTTGGTCCGCTTGCGCGTGGCTTCGGGCGTCGGGTCGGCGAGTGTTGAGGATGACATGGCGTGGAGCTATCGGCTCCCGATCTCCTCGGCCGGTACCGCCGGAGCCGGGGCCTTTCGGATCATCACGGCCGCGGCGGGGCTCGCCGCGGCCTCAGAAGGGTTGCGCGTGTCCGCCCCCCCACTCCTGCTCACAGCGTTCCCCACCTCCGCGTGATCCGTCGGGCGCCGTCGCGACCGCATGTACCGGACGGCGAACAGGTCGATCAACCCGGGGATCGCCCGCTGCACGATGCCCATGCCGTACTTGGTCTCCCCCGCCGTCCGCGGCCGGTGGTTCACGCGCATCTCGACGACGGTGTACCCCATGTGCCGGGCCGTCACCGGGATGAACCGGTGCATGCCCCGGAACTGCAAGGGCAACTGAACGGCGATCTCCCGCTTCATCAGCCTGAGCGAGCAGCCCGTGTCGCGGATCGTATCGCCGAGCAGACTGCGCCGGAACACACGCCCGATCACCGAGGTGAAGCGCCGGATCGCGTTGTCCTTGCGGGCGTGCGATCGATCGCCCTGCACCATGTCCGCGTCTGTCTTCCGCATGAGCTCGAACATCGTCGCGATGTCAGCCGGGTCGTTCTGCAGGTCGGCATCCAGCGTCGCGATCAGCCGGCCGCGGACCTCCTGAAAACCCGCGAAGAACGCGGCCGACTGCCCCGCGCCCCTGCCCGGGGGTGTCCTGGTCATCGCGATGCACCGGAGCCACGGGCGGGTCGCCATGAGCTCGACCAGCCGCGGCCGGGTGGCGTCGGTGGATCCATCATCCACGACGATCATCTCGAAGGGGATGCCCAGCGGCTCC
>DASZWV010000162.1:0-7314 GCA_035546115.1 Phycisphaerales bacterium | reverse complement strand
GGTGAGGCGGGGGCCGGATCGTTGGGGGTGCCCTTGAACTTGGGGTCCCACAGCGCGTTGACGGTGCTCACGGCGCCCGAGGGGTTGTTGAACTCGTAGCTGTCGTAGCGGATGATGTGGCCGGAGTCGACCTCGGAGGCGCTGACGAACTGCTGCGGCACCGCCGAGCCGGCGTTGATGAGGACGGAGAGGATGTTGCCGGTGGTGTTCTTGGTCTCGGCGTTGCCGCCGGAGGCCACGGTCTGGTCGCCGGTGTCGAGCAGGCTTGGAAGGGGGTACTGATCGCCGCTGGATGTACCCCAGACGATGCAGGCCTGGACGGTGTTGCGGACGTTGGTGCCGTCGAGCATGGCCCGAGCCTGGGCCCGCACGCGGGCGAGTGCGGGGAGCAGGATGCCCACGAGCAGGGCGATGATGGCGATGACCACGAGGAGCTCGATGAGCGTGAAGGCCCTTGGCGCACGGACCGAACCACGGGTCGGGAGACCCGTGCCACGGCAGCCGGAGAACCAAGGCGCACGGGCGAGGACGCCCGTGCCACGCCCGGACGAGACCCGGCGATCGGCGGACATTGATGAACGATGGACGGAGAACATGCGTGACTCCTTTCGGGAGTTTCGTTGGTGGATGGAACTTCGAGCACGATGGACCGGACTTCTCCGACGTCTGGCGGGCCGCTCGTCGAGGAGGGGCGCACCAGCCGCCGCCCGCCGCGGTTCGACCGTGCGCACGGCGCACCGGATGGTGCGGAGTGCGCGGGGCATGGGCGTGAACGCCGATGCCGTGGGCGAAACGAGCGCGCGTGATGGGTGTTCGCTTTGGGCGAGGCCATCGACCGGGATGTCGCGTGCGTGCGGGAGTGCGCCGGTGGCGCGGGAGAACGGGGCGCGAGGGGCGGGATGGGTCGAAGGGGCCGTTTCCGATGCGGCCCGATCGCCACGCGGAGCGTGGCGGCACCCGATCCTCACGCGGCGTTCAAGGGATCGATGAGAACATGGTGGAGACGGGAATGGATGGCCCGAACCGCCGGAGTTCCGTACGTACGCCCTTGCACGTGCAGGATGTCAGCGCAAGGGGATACGGATGAACTATGAGACGGGTTGCGGCGTTGTTTTTCATCTCGCTGTAGAACGGGAAGCGCGGGATTGTGATTCGGCGCGGCTGTCTTCGATTGATCGAGGCGTTCTACAACCGCCAGCGGCGGCTCAGCGCGCTGGAGTACGTCCGCCCCGAACAGTGCGAGGCGATGGCGGTCAGGAAATAGAATCCATCGGCTTTAATCCCCGTCGAGCGACGGGCTGTCTCGCCGGGATCAAGACTTGCTTCCATCATGCTGAGTCGCAGGACCATTCCGGCCCGAGTCAGGATCATCACCGCCGCTCTGGGCATGTGCGGGCTGGTGGCGGTGATGGGGCTGCAAGCATGATCTCCGTGGTCTGGGCGAGCATGGTGCGTGCCCGGAGTGTGGGCGGCCGTTCGCGCTCGACGCGACGCGCAGGGAGTGGGCGACGTTGATGGGGACCGCGCCGCGTGATGGGGCGTGAGGATCGGGCGCGCGATGGAAAACGCGGCGCGCCGGGCGGGACTCCCGAGCTTGCGCCCCGGGCTCTCTAGAGCTTCTTGAGGGCGCCCACGAGCGTGTCGATGTGCTGGGTGGTGTGCGCGGCGGAGATCTGGACCCGGAGGCGGGCGTGGCCTTCGGGGACGACGGGGTAGCCAAAGCCGATGACGAAGACGCCGAGCTCGAGAAGGCGCTTGCTCATGGCGATGGCCCTGGCGGTGTCGTGGACGATGATGGGGCATATGGCCGTCGGGGATTGCAGGACGTCGAAGCCCGCGGCGGTGATCTGCCCGCGCGCGTAGGCGACGTTGTCGCGGAGGCGCTGCACGCGCTGCGGCTCGCGCAGCATGATCTCGATGGCCTTCTTTGCCGAGCAGGCGACGCTGACGGGGAGGGCGTTGGAGAAGAGGGTCGGCCGGCCGCGCTGGATGATCATGTCGATGGCGCGCTGGGGCCCGGCGATGAAGCCGCCCGCGGCGCCGCCGAGGGCCTTGCCCAGCGTTCCTGTGAAAATGTCCACCTCGCCCTGGGTACCGCCACGCTCCGCGTGGCGATCCGACCCCGCGCGGAGCGCGGGCGTGCCCAGCATGTTCCAGTGCTCGTGGGTGCCGCGGCCGGTCTTGCCCATGACGCCGTGGCCGTGGGAGTCGTCGACGACGAGGATGGCGTTGTGCTCGTCGCAGAGGCGTCGCATGGTGGGCAGGTCGGCGATGGAGCCCTCCATGGAGAAGACGCCGTCGGTGACGACCCAGATCTGAGATGTGGAAGGCGTGGAGGCGTTGAGGCGGGAGGAGGAGGCTTCCTTGAGGCGCTGCTCGAGTGAGTTCTCTCCTGTAAGGACGTTGTTCTTGTAGACGGACTTGTTGAGGCCCTTCTTGATGACGGTGGCGAGGCGGACGGCGTCGATGATGCTGGCGTGGTTGAGCTCGTCGGAGATGATGGTGTCGCCGGGCTCGCAGAGGGTGGGGAAGACGGCCTCGTTGGCGTTCCAGCAGGAAACAAACGTGTACGACGACTCGGTGCCCATCATGCGGGCGATCTCGCGCTCGAGGTCGAGGTGCGGGGTGAAGGTGCCGCAGATGAAGCGGACGCTCGCGGTGCCCGCGCCGTAGTCCTTCATGGCCCTGATGCCGGCCTCGACGACCTCCGGGTGGTTGGCCAGGCCGAGGTAGTTGTTGGAGCAGAAGCAGAGGCACTCGCCGAAGCCGTCGATGCGGACGACGGCGTCCATGGGGCTCTGGAGGATGCGGAGGTGCTTGTACTGGCCGGACTCGCGGAGGGAGGCGAGGGTGGCGTCGGCGCGGGAATCGAACGGGCGGGTCATGGTGCACTCCATGACCGAGGATAGCGCGAACGTGCCGGCGCTTGGGAGAACGGCCGCCCCAGCCGCACCGCGAGTTGAGACGGATGGCTATCGAGAGCCGGCTCGCTGCGGGGGATCGAAGGGCATGGTCGCGGGCTCGCGGCCGTTGCCGCTTTCGGCGTAGGCCTCGCCGCGGAGACGGGCCGGGCCGATGCCCGCATCGTCGAGGCCCGGAGCGTCGTTCGGCGCGTCGGCGTCGGATTGCTTGCCGTTCTTCTTTTTCCCGTAGCCCCAGGAGCTGCCGTCCTCGGGGTCCGGGAAGAAGCGGTTCTCGAAGATGTCGAGGATGACAAGGGTGAAGAGCGTGGCGGCGCCGAGCATGAGCGCGAGGCGGAACAGGCCGAAGCCGCAGGCGGCGCCGAGCGCGGCGACGGTCCAGACGGCGGCGGCGGTGGTCAGGCCGCGGACGGCTCGCTTGTTCTGGATGACGGCGCCCGCGCCGAGGAATCCGATGCCGCCCATGAGGCCCTGAATGACGCGGCTCATCTCGGCCTGTCCGGGGATGGGCGCGCCGGCGGGAAGGATGGCGGGCGTGTCGCGCCCGATCTGGGAGACGGTCTCGATGCCGACGAGCAGGAAGCCGCAGGAGCCGAGGGAGATGAGGATCATGGTGCGGAAGCCGGCGGGGCGGTGCTTGCGCTCGCGCTCGAGGCCGACGAGCGCGCCGCAGACGAGGGCAGCGCACAGGCGGGTGGCGATGTCGGATGGAGCCAGTTCGTCCATGACCTGAGGAACACTATCGACGATACCGAACATTCTGTCAAGAAATCTTGACAAGTCGGTCGGCAAATGATCGGATCGCCTGCTGCTCGTGTCGTTGCTCCGTGCTCGGCGCACAGGCGTTGATTCGCGGGAGCGCTGCCGCCAGTCGCGTGCGGCCTTGACCGGGCGTTTGGGTCCGGCAGTTCGCGACGAGCGCCCTCACCCTGCCGGTGCGGCTGAGGTTCCTTGGGCTGCAGGGCGGGATCGACGGCGGCAGGTCCGCCGGTTGCCGAGAGAACGCACTGCGCTCGATTCGACCGATGGCGGTGGGCGCGAGCGCCGCTAGGGTGCCCGCGGCGCGCACGCGGGCATGGAAGATCATGCCCGCGCCGAGGAGGCATCATGGTCCGCAGTCAGGCGTGGCTGCGGTGGATCCGGCGGTCCGCGGCCACGGGCTCGCCAAAGGCCGGCGCGAGGGCGAGGTGCCTCCGGATGGTCTGGAACGGAAGGATGTGGCGGCTTCCGAGGGAGGGATGATTGTGGATGGAACGACCTGTTTTCAGCGCATTCCCGGACGGAGGCTTCCCGGGAGGATGTGGACAGGTACACTCGCACCCGCTGGTTCCCGGAGCACCCGACCATGGTCAACGGCATTCACGCGCTGGTGTATGTGAAGGATGCGGAGAAGGCGCGGGCGTTCTTTCGCGACACGCTGAAGTGGCCGCACGTGGATGCGGGGCACGGGTGGCTGATCTTCAAGCTGCCGCCGGCGGAGATCGCGGCCCATCCGAGCGAGGACGAGGCGGACAACGGGCGGAGCGATCTGTACCTGATGTGCGACGACGTGGCGAGGACGATCGAGGATCTCAAGGCCAAGGGCGTGGAGGTGATCCGGCCCATCGCAGACCACGGGTGGGGGCTGGTGACGGCGATCCGGATTCCCGGTGGCGGGGAGATGGGGCTGTACCAGCCGAAGCATCCGCTCGCGTATGAACTCGGCGCTGGAGGGGAGAAGGCTTCGCGGCCGGTGCACAAGCCCGCGGCCAAGAAGTCCGCACGCGGAAAGGCGAGCGGGAAGAAGACGGGCAAGAAGACCGGTAAGAAGAAGGCATCAGGCGGACGCGGGCGCTGAGCGGCGCGGGACGTAGACGAAGCGCACCACGGCCCAGAAGGCGACCATGGCGAGCGCGCCGAGGGCGACCCAGATCCAGCCGAGCTGGTCGATGAGGAGGTACACGTTCAGGGCGACGATGAGCGTGCCGATCGCGTAGCCGATGATCGTGACGGGGATCGGGCTGGCGAACTCGCCCATGCGCTTGCGGCTGCTGGTCGCCATGAGCAGGGGGAAGATGGCGAACGGGAGCTGCATGGAGAGAACGACCTGCGAGACGATGAGGAGCCGAACGGTGTCCTTGCCGCCGGTCATGGTGACGATGATGAGCGCGGGGATGATGGCGAGCGTGCGGGTGATGAGGCGGCGGAGCCAGGGCTTGATGCGGATGCGCAGGAAGCCCTCCATCACGATCTGGCCGGCGAGGGTGCCGGTGATCGTGCTGGACTGGCCGCTCGCCAGGAGGGCGACGGCGAAGAGCGTCGCGGCCGCGCCCCCGAGGGCGGGGGCGAGGAGCTGGTGGGCCTGCTCGAGCTCCTCGACGACGGTGTGGCTCTTGAAGAAGACGGCGGCGGCGAGGATGAGAATGGCGGCGTTGACGAAGAACGCGGACCCCAGGGCGACGACGGTGTCGATGGTGTTGTGGTGGATGGCGGACCGCTTGCCGGCGGCATCCAGGCCGTAGCGGCGAGTCTGCACGATCGAGGAGTGGAGGTAGAGGTTGTGGGGCATCACGGTGGCGCCGAGGATGCCGAGGGAGATGACCAGCGCCTCGGTGAGGCTGCCGTGGGCATCGCGCGGGAGGGAGGGGACGAGCGTGCCGTGCGCGGCGGCGGCCCAGTCGGGCGAGGCCATGTAGAGGTTGATCCCGAAGCAGACGGCGATGGTGGCGACGAGCGTGATGACGACGGCCTCGAGCTTGCGGAAGCCGAAGTTCATGAGGCCGAGGAGGATGAGCACGTCGGCGCCGGTGATGAGCACGCCCCACGCAAGGGGGATGTGCAGCAGGAGCTTGAGCGCGACGGCCGAGCCGATGACCTCGGCGAGGTCGCACGCGACGATGGCCACCTCGCAGAGCAGCCAGAGCGCGATGGCGGTCGGCTTCGGGAAGTAGTCGCGGCAGGCCTGGGCGAGGTCCTTGCCCGTGGCGATGCCGAGGCGGGCGCAAAGAACCTGCAGAAAGATCGCCATGAGGTTGGAGGCGAGGATGACCCAGAGCAGGGCGTAGCCGTACTTGCTGCCGCCGGCGAGATCGGTGCCCCAGTTGCCCGGGTCCATGTAGCCGACGGAGACGAGGAAGCCGGGACCGGCGAAGCCGAGCATGCGCCGCCACCAGGGGCGGGCGCCGCCGACGCCGTGCCCGACGCAGAGGGAGCGGTTGGCCTCCGGGAGGGAGACGTGGTGGTCGAGGGCGGCGGGCATCTCCGCCGCGAAGGGCGCGGCCTCGGGGGAATGGCGTGGCGTGAGGCGGGGGTCCATGCGGTAGAATCGCTTGCGCCCGGTCCAAACCCGTCGTTTGGATCGCTCGGCGGTGGAATCTTTGACGACTCAAAGATATCATCGGTTCGTGGATGGGTCAACCTTGAGGGGACGTCGCCCGAATCGGGAGTCTTCGCTCCGCCATGGCCACAGAGACCGTCGAGAACTACCTGAAGGCGATCTTCACCCTGCGAAAGCCGGGGGATGAGGATGCGCGCGTGCCGCTGGGGGATGTGGCGGGGGCGGTCGGCGTGACCCCGGGAACGGCGACGACGATGGTGAAGAAGCTCGCGGGCGAGGGGCTGGTGAGATACGAGCGGTATGGGGGCGTGCAGCTGACGGTGAAGGGAGAGCGTGCGGCGACCGCGGTCTTGCGGCGGCACCGGCTGATCGAGACGTTCCTCGTGAAGACGCTGGGGATGGACTGGTCGGAGGTGCACGAGGATGCCGAGCGGCTGGAGCACGCGGTTTCGGATGCGCTGCTGGAGCGGCTGGATCGGTTTCTGGGGAGGCCGAGCGTGGACCCGCACGGGGACCCGATCCCGGATATCGACGGTCGCTTCCGCGAGGCGCGGGTGGTGCCGGTAGGCCGCTGCAAGGCGGGGTCGCGGGTGCGGCTGGCGCGGGTGATGGATCAGAGCCCGGAGTTTCTGCGGTTTCTGGACCGCAACGGGCTGCGGATCGGGTCGTCGGTGGTGGTGCAGTCGGCCGAGCCCGGGGCGGGCACGCTGACGCTGAAGGTGGGCGGGAAAATGGTCACGATCGCGCTGGCGGCCGCGGGGAACCTGATGGCGAGCGTGGCGGAGTAGGCAAGCCGGCCAAGCGGGGCACGAAAGCGGAAGCGATGTGAGCATCCGGATGGGTGCGGGGTCGTATGGAAATCGTCGCGGAATGAGAGCGATTCGGAGCGGTGTACGCCGGGCCTGGGGCGAACTATGCGCACTCGGATGTGGATGCGGATCGTGCTTGCCGGCGTCGCGTGCGCGGGCCTCGCGCCACCGAGCGGGGCGCAGTCGATGCCGTTCAAGGGGCCGCCGCAGCCGCCGATGCCGAGGGTGCTGGATCTGAAGGACTTTCCGCTGCTGGAGGACCTGCAGT
>DASZWV010000161.1:0-2469 GCA_035546115.1 Phycisphaerales bacterium | reverse complement strand
CCGTCCATCGCTCCGTAAAAGTCCGCTTCCTGGGCGATGTCCTCGCGGCGTTTGCGGGCCTGCGGTTCGTTGATGATCCCGGCGTTGAGATCGGCGTCGATGGCCATCTGCTTGCCGGGCATGGCGTCGAGGGTGAAGCGTGCGGCGACCTCGGAGATGCGGGTGGCGCCCTTGGTGATGACGACCCACTGCACGATGACGAGGATGAGGAAGATGATGACGCCGACGAAGAGGGAATCGCCGGCGACGAAGTTGGCGAAGGCGGAGATGACGTGGCCGGCGACGCCGACGGCCTCGGCGGGCGAGCCGGCCTTGGCGGTGAGGATGAGGCGCGTGGAGGCGACGTTGAGGACCAGGCGGAGGAGCGTGGTGGCGAGCAGGAGGGAGGGGAAGACGCTGAAATCCAGCGGCTGCTCCATGTAGATGGTGGTGAGGAGGATGAGGACGGCCAGCGAGATGTTGAGGCAGATGAGCACGTCCATGGCCGCGGGGGGCATGGGGACGAGCACGACGATGAGGAGGAGGATGAAACCGATCGGGACGATCAGGCCGCGGTAGTGGTGGAGGCGATGGAGGATCGCGGGCAGGCTGTTGGGGCCTGCGCCTGCGAGGGCGAGAGCGGGCTTGGGATGGGGTGCGGTTGGGGTGGCCATCCTGGCGCGGGAGCTCGGGGGGTGAGCGCACGGGCGTCCTGCCCGTGGGGCGCGCAAGGGGGGTCTGGCGCGCCGGGATCGTGGTATCGGCTGGTGCGGGATTTGCGGTTGATTCCTGCGCGGAATCGGGGAGGGAGCGCGGAGATTGCGCGAGCGGAGTATCTCCGGGTGTCGAGCGGGCGTCGCGCGCACCACTGGCGGGCGAGCCGCCAGTGCCACCCCCGCGGGACTATCGCGGGGCGGTGATGGGCGCGGGCTCCATGATCTCGATGCGGTCCTTGACGAGATCCCAGAAGAGGCGCTTGGCGACGACCGGGGTGGACTGGCGGTCGTCGTGGAGGGTGACGCGGTTGTTGGCCAGGGCGCTGGCCTCGGCGGTGCCGCGGAGGGCGTCGTAGGAGATGCGGTCGCAGAGGAGCTTCTGGGGGCCGCTCTCGGCGTAGACGGCGCCGGTGGCGACGGCCTCGACGAGCTCGGCGGAGCGCTGGGCGCTGCCGGGGGCGACGGGCTGGCCTGCGCCCCCGAGGACGTTGAAGCGGGCGTCCATGCGCATGGCGACCAGGCGGGTGACCTGCGAGGAGCCGAGCGGGAGGTGGATGAGCTCGACGTCCTTCTTCATCGTGAGCGTGCCGGTGGAGCGGGTGAACTGCATCGACTCGGCCCAGGTGAAGCGGGAGGTGCCCTTGGCGCCCTTGGCGGAGGCGGCCTCTCCCGCGGCGGGGACGCCGGAGGAGTTGGCGATGAGGGCCTGGCTGTTGGCGGCGCGCTGGTCGCGGATGATGGCGCGGCCGGCGGCGGGGACGGTGATGGTGCCGGCCTGCTCGTCGGCGATGATCTTGGGGCCCTCGACGTAGAAGACCTGCTCGAGCACGCGGTCGGGCTGGGAGGCGTCGGCGGCTTCGGATGGAAGGATGGCGGGGGCGTTGGGTCGCGTGCCGCTGCCGAGTGTGGCGGAGCCTGCGGCGGCGGGGTTCGCGGCGTACTTGCGGACCTCGATGGTGGCGTAGGCGGCGCCCTCGCGCTGCTCGGAGGCGCCGGTGGCCTGGGCCTTGAGGAGCTGGCGATCGTCGCCGAGGGCGATGCGGGTGGGATCGCTGGATGGCTGGGCCTGCGGCGGGCCCGCGGGTTTGGCGTCGCCGGCGGGGGTGATCCAGAGTTGCAGGCGATCGGCGAGGAGGGTCTGGGTTTGCAGCGCGGAGGTGGAGATGACCTTGGTGTTGCCGCTGGCGTCGAGCGTGCCGGCGGCGTTGTTGAAGATCATCGAGCCGCTCCACTTGGCGAAGATGTGGGTCGGGTCGGGCTTGGGCGCGGCGGAGGCTTCGCTCGAGGCGTCGGTGAGCGGGGTCTGGTGGGCCTGGTCGCGGTCGAAGGTGCCCGCGCCGATGATGCGGAGTGTGCCGGAGGATTCATCCATCTCGGCGTGGTCGCAGTGGATGACGGATGGGCCCTTGGCGAGGGCGACGTCGCCGGAGAGGTCGGCCGTCTTCAGGACGGGGTTGGCGCGGACGGAATCGGCCTTGGCGGAGACGCCGTCGGTGCGGGTGATCTCGACCTGTGCGGAATCGCCGCCGCGGCCGACGAAATCGGTGACGGCGATGGCGTGGTCGGCGTCGCGGGCCATGGAGGCCTCGAGCGACTGGCCCTTGATGGAGGCGTCCTGGGTGGCGGCCTGGACGGAGCCGGTGGCGACGGCGCGGACGGGATCGACCTCGTCGGGCTGGTCCTTGGAGGGCTCGAAGGCGACGTCGAGCGTGTCGGCGATGATGAAGGGATCGACGAAGGGGCGCTGGCGGAGCGGATCGAACATCTTCGGGCC
>DASZWV010000160.1:0-8582 GCA_035546115.1 Phycisphaerales bacterium | reverse complement strand
TGGACGATGTGGGATGGACGATGTGAAGGCGAGGGCGTCGTACGTCCCGCATCGTGCATCGGACATTCCACGTTCGCGTTGATCCACCTGGCCAGCCGGTACACCCAGTGCTTCGTGACGTCGCTCAACACCGCCAGCCCGCCGTTCATGTCGCCATACAACGTCGCGTACCCCACCGCCATCTCGCTCTTGTTGCCGGTCGTCAGCAGGATGTGCCCGTGCTTGTTCGACAGGCCCATGAGAATGGTCCCGCGAATGCGCGATTGCAGGTTCTCCTCCGCAACCCCCGACGCATCCCGCCTGCTCGCCGGCGCGGACTCGAACGGCCCCGCGAGCGAGCCGAGCAGCGCGGCGTGCGCCGGCTCGATCGGGATCGTGATCATCTCCATCCCGAGCCGCTTCGCGAGCTCGTGCGCATCCGTCTTGGAGCCATCGGAACTGAATCGCGAAGGGAGCGACACGCCCAGGACGTTCTTCGGGCCAAGCGCGGCCGCGGCGAGCACGGCGGTCACGGCCGAGTCGATCCCGCCCGATAGACCCAGCACCGCCGATCTGAACCCGGTCTTCCGGCAGTAGTCCCGGATGCCGAGCGTGAGGGCGTTGAAGAGCAGTTGCTCGTCGGGGGCGGAAAGGAGCGGATCCGCGGGAAGCGCCGAGGACCGAGCACCGACGACCGAGGCATCGGGGCGCGTGTCCGGGATGTCGCAGATCAGCACATGCTCAACGAACCCGGGCGCCGCGGCCATCAGCGTGCCACCCGGTGCATACACGGCCGCGTGCCCGTCGAAGATCAGGTCGTCGTTGCCGCCAACCTGGTTCACCGCGGCGACAAACACGCGATTGGCGATCGCGTGCTTGATGAGGATCTCGCGATGCCGCCGGCCCTTGCCGAGCGCGAACGGACTGGCGGAGGGATTGATGATGAGCTTCGCGCCGGGCTTGCCTCCCGCCTGCTCGGCGCACAACTCGGCGACAGGGTCCTTGCGCCCGTGGTAGCGGTGAGAAAAGCCCACATCCTCGCCGCGCCAGAGGTCCTCGCAGATGGAAAGGCCGATGCGCCAGGTCGCCCCGCTTCGGCAGGCAACATCGATGACGACCGGCCGATCGCCGGCCACGAAGTAGCGGTCCTCATCAAAGACGTCGTACGTCGGAAGGAGGCGTTTGTCGTAGAAGTCAACAAAGATGCCGTCGCGATACGCGAGCAGCGCATTGGCAACGCCCTCGCCCTTGGCGTCGGGGTTGTGGGCGTCAACCGGGAGCGGCACGCCGAAGACGGCGGTGATGCCCGTGGTGTGCTTCTCGCCGATCTCCTTGGCGGCCTTGACGCACGCGGCGATGAAGCCCTCCTGGAGAAGCAGGTCCTTGGGCGGATAGCCGCAGAGGCAGAGCTCCGGCAGGACGACAAGGTCGGCGCCCTTGGCGCGGGCCTCGTCGATGGCGCGGACGATGATCGCGGCGTTGCCGGCGATGTCGCCGACGGTGGGATTGATCTGTGCGAGGGCGAGGCGCATTGCGGGAAAGCGTATCAAACCTTCGCCCGGCGCGCCTCAGGCCCGCGGCTTGTGCCCCAGTCGCAGGAGCCGATCCGGCCGGAGGTAGGCGATGGACAGCACAGACCCGGCCAGCAGCACGATCGCCTCCGTCGCCGACACGGCGATGACGACGACCTTGAACAGCCCCTGGTCGAGGCTCGGCAGCACGGTGGCGATGAGCCACGCCGTGCCGCCCTCGCGCGTGCCGATCGCGCCCGAGGGCGCCGCCGCGGTGATGAAGAAGAAGATGGTGCCCGCGAGCAGCGCGTGCTCCCACGAGATGCTCTGGCCGACGATGGCCGCGGCAACGGCGATGCGCCCGGCCTGGGCGGCGAAATCGACAAGGCGCATGAGCGCGCAGCCGTACACGACGCGCGGGCTGGCGAGCATGCGCACGCCCTCGTGGGCCTTCTCGAGCAGGGCGTCGGCGGCGGTCGAGCCCGCTCGAAGACGCGCCGGCAGGGGGATGCGGCCATAGTGGCCCCTGAGCCAGGCCCAGCCGCGAACCGTGGCGAAGAAGCGGGCGATCAGGAGGACCGCGGTGAGGGAGAGGAGCATTCCGCCGCCCGCGCCGATGAACCAGAGCGTGTCGGCTCGCCCGCGCCACACGCTGGCGGCGATCGTGGGAACGAGCACGCACAGGATCACCACGCCCACCGCGGCAAACCAGGCGCCGATGGTGAGCAGGGGCACCTTGTCGCGCCGGTTGTGCACGAGGATGCGGAAGAGCACGCTGAGCTTGAACGGCACGAGCACGAGCAGGCAGGCGATGAAGTTGGTCGCCTGCACCTCGAGCATCGGGAGCCTTCGGATGGGAACGAGCGTTTCGCGGAACACCGCGCCCGAGGCGAGGATGACGACGAGCGTGAGACCGACCAGCGCGGCGACCTGGCCCGCGCTCGCCTCGCCGAGCCGCCTGAATCCTTCCGGGTTCTTCAGCGCGCCGTGCACGCACCACGCCAGCAGGGCGATGCCGATCGCGAATCCCAGGACCTGGACGGCGAGCTTGAGAATGGGGGGCGCTTTGCTCAACGGAGGTGGTCCTTGAGTGACGGCCTGGCCGCCGGATTTTCGGCGGGCGCGGGGAGATCGATCTCGAAGAGCTCGACGCCGGTGAGGGGCGGGGCCGTGGAGGAGCGCCAGGCGCGAACCGACCTGAGGTGCGCTCCGCGGGCCGCCACGAGCCGGGCGATATCCGGGGGTGAGACCGCCGGGTCGTAGTAGTGGTCCTGCTCGATGAGGCGGTGGAGCTCGTTGAAGTTCACGAGGATGTAGCGCAGGCCGCGGGCGCGCAGGGCCTTGGTCCACGCCGCGGGGTCGTCGGGGGCGGCACGGATGAGCGTCGCGAGCAGGGGCGTGTCCCACGTGGTGTTGTAGATGATGGCACTCGCGGGGCCGGCGCCGGAGGCGGCCTGCGCGGCCTGGCCGGTGGCGGCGAGCATGTAGAGCGGCGTGGAACCTCCAAGGAGATACACGCCGGAGTCCTCCACGGTCTGGGGACGGATGATGAGATTGATGTGCTGCGTCGGGTCGAGGCTCCGGACGAGCTCGGCACGGTCGCGCTCGTCGGGGGCGGCGAGTTGGTCCTCGAAGGCGAGGCCGGTCATCGCGCCCACGCCGCGGACGAGCACGAGGTTCGGGGTGCCGTCGTTCTGCTGGAAGAAGATCCAGACGGCCCGGCGGGCCTGATCGAGCGGGATCAGCGCGAGCACGATCAGCGCCAGAATCCGCAGCGGACGCGTGCGCGACTCGCCGGATCGCGACACCCAGGTCGCGAGCGCGCCGCCGGCAAGGGCGATGAGCAGCGCCCCCGGCGTGATGATGGGCAGCAGGAATCGCGACTGCAGGTGGGTGAGCACCATCCAGCACGCGCACTGGGCGGCGATGGCGACGAGCAGGAGAAGGGCAGGGCGACGCGAGGACTTCCACGCCAGAGCCAGAGCTGCCGCCGCGATCATCGCGCCAAGGAACATCCCCCACTGCGGATGCGTGAGCCCGAACTCCTCGGAGAACAACCGGCCGAAGCGGCCCGCGGCGTGCAGATCGGGCGGGGCGTGGTGGTTGCGGGTGTGGCGCTCGACCTGCTCGGACGTCCAGTGGCCGGTGCCGAAGAGAGCCGCGGCGAAGGGGAACACCGGGTTCCCGCTGGCGGCCCAGTTGCGCCAGAGCCACGGGACGATGGCGGCCAACCCCGCGATGGAACCGGCGATCGCGGCAAGCGGCCATCGCCGCCACAGCATGTTGCTCAGGAGCAGGAGTCCGACGACGGGCCCGGCCATGAAGAGGGCTGTCGGCTTGCAGCCGCAGGCGACGCCGACGATCCAGCCCGCGATCACGGCGCGCCGGCCGATCGGGATGCGGTCGTCGAGGGCGGCGAGGATCCCTGCCGCGGCCAGGGCGATTGCGGCGGCGTCGTTGTACGGAAGGGTCGAGACCACCACCATCCACGGGGTGCACAGGGTGATCGCTCCGACGATAACGCCGAGGGTCGTGGCGAGGCGATCGTGGGCGGGGGGACCGCCTTCGGGGGCCTTGGGCGTGGCGGCGGTCGATCCGGAGGCCCGGACCCTTGCGACGAGCACCGAGGCGGCTCGCGCCGTGAACAGAGCCCCGATGATGGCGAACGCGGCGTGGAGATACTGGCACGCGATGACCCAGTTGCCGTCGTTGGTCGAACCGGCGAGCATGCGGGCGACGGGCTCGTTGCACTTCTCGCCGCCGGGCATCAGGGCGCCGAGGTGGAGGAACGCGGCCTCCATGAAGGATGGCAGATAGGAATAGACGTTGTGATCGTTGGGCCAGAGTCGCGCGCCCGCGGCCCATTCCTTGGGAAGCTGGAGGTGGTACTCCAGCGCATCGAAGCCGTTGTACTCGGTGCCCACGGGCGGACCGCCCCAGAGCGTGCCCGTTGGGTTGGCGGCGGCGACGATGAGGAGGGCGAGGCCGGGCGCCCACAAGATCGACGAGAGGGGAAGAACGGGCCAGCGCTCCGGGCGTAGCGGGCCGCGGATGAGCTGGTCGGCGAGCAGCCCCAGGCCGATGACGATGGGAAGCCAGCCGATGATGCGGGGGAGCACCCCCGGGCCGCTCAGAGCGCCAATGAGCCCGAGGGCGTGGCTCAGCCAAAGCGTTCCCGCCAGGCCAAGGGCGAGTTGCAGCCAGAGGCGGGACCGCGAGCTCGGGGCGAGCAGCGCGGCAAGCGGCCTGCCCAGGCCGAACGCCCCGAGAACGTACGCCAGAGCGACGCTGCCCCCGCCGACGAGCACGAGGATCACGGAAAATGGGCCGAGACTGGACCGGGAGCTATCGGGTAGGCCGTTCGCGGACAGCAGGATCATCCCGACGAGCGTGAGCGCGACCAGGCCGACCGGACCGGCCAATCGCGCTGCCTTGGAATGTTCCCACGGGTGCATGTGGGGAGGATAGTTGGCCGTCGCGGCTTACGATCATGCATGGCGGCGAGTTCTGGACAGGCCGATGCCCTCGACGGTATCCGGATCGTGGAGCCGCTGTGCGCGGTGTTCAGGCGGAAGCTCAAGAGCGAGGGGCTGAAGTACACGCCCGAGCGGGCGCACATTCTCGACGCGATCATCCGGCGCGACGAAGAGGGCACGAAAGGGGGCGGCGTGTTCCAGGCGGATGAACTGCTCGCGTCGATGCGCGGGGCGGGGTTTCGCGTGTCCAAGGCGACCATCTATCGGACGATCAAGCTGCTGGCGGAGGCGGGGATCATCCAGCAGGTGCTGTTTGACGCGGAGACGGCGCACTACCAGCTCGCGTATGGCAAGAGCGCCTCGGGGCTGCTGGTGAACGTGGACACGCGGGAGATCACGCCGATCGACCTGCCGGAGCTGGTGCAGATCCGCGACCGGATCTGCCGCGAGCGGGGGCTGGCGGCGGAGGGGCACCGGGTGGTCGTGTATGCGCGGAATCGTTCGAGGTCCTGAGTCGTCGGCCGCAGATCCGTGGCTACTTTGGAGTCTCGACGTTCGGCCCAGCAAGGCTGTAGCCGACCTTGTAGATCCCCACCGCATCACATGCCGCGTGGGCCCGGACGACATCGGCGTAGGCCACGCGTGCGGTCGGGATCAGCAGCACCTCGATGTTCCGGGTGGCCTCGTTGCGGGGAAACTCGCCGATGCGCTGCTCGAACTCGGCCATCGAGACGCGATTGAAGCGGAGGAAACTGACGACCGTGTTGCCCGCGGCGTCGGCGTCGAGAACGACCTTGAGCTGCGTGGGGGGCGGCGCGAGCGGGTCGTTGGGCTTGCTGGAGTCGTGGCCGCGCCCGGCCTGGAAGGGGATCGCGGCCCGCAGGAACCACTCGTTGCCCATGAAGGCGGCGAAGGCCATGAAGAAGATGAGGATGACCATGACGACGTCCACCATGGGCGTCATGTTCGGGCCGAAGTGGAGCGAGTAGTTGTGCAGGGCGTCGCGCCGGCGGAAGTGTCGCGTGGAACGGCGCGGCGGCATCTCGTCGGCGCCGGAGCCGGCGTCGCTCGTCACGAGAGGCTGGGGGGGGTAGGCGCTCATTGCGTGCGCTCCGTCGCGAGGCGGACGCTCTTGGCGCCGCCGAAGGCCGCGGCTCGCAGGACGGGATCGAGCGAGCCCCAGGGGAGCGACCGCTCTCCGCGGATCTGCAGGCTCGCGGCGGGATGGGCCGCGAGCTTGGCGCGGACGGCGTTTTCGAGCTCCTTCGGAGTGTCCATCGTCTCGCCCTCGGTGTAGACCGAGATGCCGTGGGCGCCGAAGCCGGTCTTGGCAACGTCTGGACCGGCGACCGAGACGGTGATGATCATGATCTGGGCGGACTGCTCATCCTGGCCGACGCCGGTCTCTGGGAGCTTGACGAGCGGGCCATTCTCGGAGGAGAGCTTGCCGACGATCAGGAAGAACATGATCAGGCACATCACGACGTCGATGAGCGGCGTCGCGTTGACGGCCTCGACGGCGGGGGGAGATGTGAGGGAGCGTCGGAGTCGCATGCGTTCGAGAGTGGAAGGCGTAGGACGGGATCAGCGCTGCGCCGGCATCGGACGTGGCTGCGGGGCGGGCATGCGAGCGCCGTTGGGGCTGGCGTTCTGGGCCACGCCGAGGCGGATGCGGGCGTCGGCGGGGAGCAGCTCGACCAGGTCCGCGGCCAGGACCATGACGCGGGTGCAGTGGCGGTCCACGATCTGGCGGAAGAAGCCGAAGACGCAGAGGCAGGGCACCGCGAGCATGAGGCCCAGGAGCGTGTGGAAGAGGGCCTTGGAGATGCCCAGAGAGAGAACCGCCGGGTTCGCCTGGCCGCCGGATGCGCCGAGGGAGGCGAAGGCGATGATCATGCCCCAGACGGTTCCGGCCAGACCCAGCAGCGGACCGAGGTTGCCGATGACGTTGAGCGGCTCGAGCTTGCGGAACCACTTGGCGACCTCTTCGCTGGCGGCGAGTTCCGCCGCCTCCCGCATGGCGTTGCGGTCGCTGGAGGGCGAGTTCACGGCGGCGCGGACGATGCGGCAGACGAGGGCGTCGTCCTCGTTGACGTAGTTGCGCAGATCGTTCCACTTCTCGGGGCGATCGGAACGGGCGAGCTGGTCGATGATGCGGCCGGGCTCTTCCGGGGCGATGCGCGAGCGGCGGATCTCGATGAACGAGATGATGATGAGCGTCCAGCCGGCGAGTGAGCCCGTGACCAGCAGCACGGTGAACAGGTCGAAGGACTCCATGAACAGCGACATGAGCGACTTGCGCTCGGGGGCCTGGGTGGTCGTTGTGGCGCCCGTGGCGGGCGCGGCCGCTCCGGCCGCGGCGGGCGGGGTGGAGGTGGATGTCGTTCCCTGGGCCAGCACGCGTGCGGAGAGGAGGAGCACCACGCAGGCGATGGCGACAAGGCCGATCCAGCGGGCGACGGCCAGGAATCGGGAGCGGGTGAGAGACTGGGATTGCAGCATGGGGTGAGTCTAGGGAATGTGGAAAAAGGGGGGATTTCGGATGTCGGATGTGGAGGTTGTTTACGGGGTGGTCAAGTCTGGATCGGTGAGATCATCTTCGGTGAGGTCGCGGGCGACGGTGTAGGCGCCCGTGAGCCATTTGCCGAGGTCCGCGAGGCGGGCTCGCTCGTTTGCAAAGGGGAAGGTGGGGCTGTCCGGAGGGACGTTCTGGCCGGTCACGGGGCAACGGGTCCATCCGGGCGGCAGCCCGGCCGCCCTTTCGGGGCTGGCGGCCAGAGATTGCAGCGATCGCCATTGCGGACGCTGCGCCCACGCCTTCGGGGCCACCAAATCCAGGCGGCGCGAGGTCGGGCCTTCGGTTTCGATCCGCACGCGGGCGAGGGTGGGTTCCTTGGCTAGCGCGGCCGCGATCCGCTCGGCCCACTCGATGACGACGACGCCGAAGCAGTCGATGATGCGGTCCCAGCCGAGGGAGTCGAGGTCGTGCGGGCCATCGAGGCGATAGGCGTCCATGTGGTAGAGAGGTGTTTCCACGAATCTGCTCGCCTCGCCGGTGGTTCCCGCGGTGCCGGCGGGCTGGGTGTATTCGTGGACCAATACGTACGTTGGGCTGGAGACCTGCGCGGGATCGAGGCCGAGACCCTCGGCGATGCCGCGGACGAGGCGGGTCTTGCCGGAACCGAGTTCGCCGTCGAGGGCGAGGATGTCGCCGGGGCGAAGGGTGCGGCCGAGGGAGAGACCAAGGGTGATGGTCTGGTCTTCGGAGTTGGTGTGGAAGGTGAGGTGCATTATGGGGAAGGGCGGAAGGCGTCGAGGCGTGAAGGCGTAGAGGAGGAAGCCGAGGTCAGTGATCCCAACCCATGGCCCTCGCGTCGATGAGTTCGCCGGCGGCAAGCGCGAGCGCGCAGCCGGAGCCTTCGAAGACGCGGCCGACCTTGGTGAAGTGCGTGGGCAAATCGGGGGGCGGTTTGAAGGTATTTGGCGCGATCGCGAACAGGAGTTCGTAGTCCTCGCCATCGGCCGCGGCTTGACGGGGGTTGGGAGCGCCTGGGGCGAGCGGGATCTTGTCGGCGTCGATGATGATGCGAACCTTCGAGGCCGCGGCGATTCGGCC
>DASZWV010000159.1:0-6561 GCA_035546115.1 Phycisphaerales bacterium | reverse complement strand
TCCTTCGAGCACGACCACGAGCGCGTCAAGAAACTCTGGGACATCTGGCAGTCATGCCTCAAGACCGACAACTCCATCCCCCTTGAGCACACGCTGGGCAACCACGACATCTGGGGCTGGAACAAGAAGAAGAGCGGCACGACCGGCGAGGAGGCCAGGTGGGGCAAGCGGTGGGCGATGGATGCGCTCGGCCTGTCGAAGCCGTATCGCACGTTCGACAAGGCGGGATGGCGGTTCGTGATCCTCGACAGCGTGTTTCCGAACGGCGATGGCTACGTCGGACGGCTCGATGATGAGCAGTTCGCCTGGCTCGAGGGGTTGCTCAAGCAGACTCCGGCGAGCACGCCCGTCCTTGTGCTGAGCCACATCCCGATCCTGACGATCACGGCGTTCACGAGCCCGAAGAAAGACGTCGTGCCAAGGCACGAGGGGTCGGCGTCGGAGATGATGTCCGACATGCCGAAGCTCGTGAAGCTCTTCGCGCGCCACCGCAACGTGAGGACGTGCCTGAGCGGGCACATCCACCAGATCGACCGCGTGGACTTCCAGGGCGTGTCGTACTTCTGCAACGGCGCGGTCTGCGGCGCGTGGTGGAAGGGGCCCAACGGCGACTGCGACGAGGGGTACGCGATCGTCGATCTGTACGATGATGGGAGCGTCGAGCGCGTGTACAAGACCTACGGCTGGATCGCGCGGGAGTAGGCCGCGCTAGTTCCGCTCGGCGTCGTAGTCGTCGATCGCCGGCGACTTGTACGGGTCCGGGGCGACCGTCTCCTGCGTGACGACGATCTCGACGCGCTGGTTGCTGCGATGGCCCTCGGGGCCGCTGGCGCGCGGGATGGCTCGCTCGTTGTCGGAGCAGGCGACCACTCGCAGCTGATCCCACTGCAGACCGTCACGCACGAGCTCGCGGGCGACGGCCAGGGCCCGCTCGTTGCCGATCTGCATGCCGCGCTCGCGGTTGCCGCTGGTCTCGACGGCGGAGGCGTGCCCGCGCACCTCGATGATCCAGTTCTGTCCCCTGAGCGTGTCGGTGATGTCCGCGATCGAGCGGCGGCCCTCGTCGTTGAGCGCGGTCTCGAAATCGTTGAAATAGGCGAGGGCAACCGGATGGACCCAGTCGCTCGAGCGGGACGCCATCACCTTGCTCTTGTCGCCTTCCACCCCTCTGGTCCGTGTCCGGCCCATCTCGGCGAGCTCCTTCTTGCGGCGGACCAGCTCCTGCTCGCGCGGGTTGGTCGAGTTGATGTCCACCGGGTTGTTGAACGCAGCGCGGATGGCGATGGCGAAGTCCTCCATCTCCGGGCTCGTGTCGCTCGGGTACTTGGCCTCGCCGCCGATGCCGCCCATCGAGGGCTTCTGCATGTTCATCGCCAGCAGGATGACGAAGAAGCCCATCATGAGCGCGACGTTGTCGGCGAACGAGATGAGCCACTCGGGCGCGCCCTCGTGCTCCTCGTGTCCCCCGCCGCCGTGCCCACCGCCATGGCCGCCGCCATGACCACCGCCGTGGCCGCCGCCGTGTTCCTCGCCGTGCTGTTCCTTGTGCTCTTCGGCCATCGGTGCCTCCTCGGCGTTACGCGGCGAGCTTCAGCTTGCCGCGCTGGAACTGCGGGATGAACGCCACCATCTTGTCCATGGTGGAACGCGGGTTGTCGCCGGCCTGGATGGAGAGAATGCCCTGGAGCATCATCTCGCGGGCCTGCATCTCCTCGGAGGATCGCAGGGCGAGCTTGTCGCCGATGGGACCGCAGATGGCGTTGGCCACGATCGCCCCGTACATCGTGGCCACGACGGCGACGGCGAGGGCGTGGCCCAGGGCCTGGATCGATCCGGAGCCGAGCTGGCCGAACATGCCGACCTGTCCGACGAGCGTTCCTACCAGCCCGTAGCCGGGGCCGTAGAGCTTGATCAGGTCGAAGAACTTCTTGCCCGCCTTGTGCCGCTCGGCCATGGCGACCAGCTCCATGCGCAGCGTGGTCTCGATGGCCTCGGGCGAGCTGCCGTCCACGGCCATCTTCAGGCCGTTGGCGAGGAAGGTGTCGTTGATCTTGGCGATCTCGGACTCCAGCGAGAGGATGCCGTCGCGCCGGGCCTTCTCGGCCATCGCGCTGATGATCTGCACCGTCTCGGCGGCGCCCTTGCTCTTGTGGAACAGGAACCGCTTGATGTACTTGGGGACCTGCATCATCTTGTCCATGGGCATGGCCATGAACGTGACGGAGATCGATCCGCCGAACACCATCAGGATGCCCTCTTGCGAGTAGAACATCGCGAGGTGGCCGTGGCTCACCTCGAAGAAGACGTAGCCCAGGCACCCCAGGCCGATGAGGAGTCCGATGAGACTGGCCTTGTCCACAAGTCTTCTCCGAGTGCGGTCCGGCCGGGCATCCGTGCGCCGGCATTCGGACCTGTGGATCGGCAAGGAACCCGGCGGGCGTGACCGTGAAGCGGGGAGGATCGTGCGGGGGGCGCACGGTTGTGCGGGGCGAGCGGCGTGCGGGGCGCGAAGTTGGGGCGATAACAACGCGGCGGAGGCGTGGATGCCTGGGAGGCCCTCGAGGGCGGCGCTTCACGCCTTTACGCCTCCAGGCCTTGTCTCTACTCTTCGCGTATGCCGACGTGCGTCTTCCTCAACGGCAAGTTCTACGGACCGGAAGGGTCGCCCCCGCTCACCGAGACACGGGTCTCCGCCTTCGACGCGGGCTTCCAGCACGCGGTCGGCCTGTTCGAAACGATGCTCGGCGGCGTGGTGAAGCGCGGCATCGAGGGGCCGCGATCGCACGGAGAGGAGACCGAGACGTGGGTGCTCGACCTGGATGCGCACATGGATCGGCTGGCGGGCTCGGCCAAGGCCCTCGGCCTGAGCGATCAGCTGCGCACGCAGGCGCTCGGCGAGGTGATCCTCGAGACGGTGCGGCGTTCATCGCTCGATCGGGCCCGGGTGCGCGCGACGATCACCGGGGGCGATCTGGCGATGCTCACGGCGGCCCAGCGCGCCCCCGAGGCCGACCGGCCGCGGATGGTCGACCCGACGGTGCTGATCGTCGCCCAGCCGGCGACGGAGTATCCGCGCGAGATGTTCGAGCGCGGCGTGTCCGTCACGCTCGCCGAGATGCGGGCCAATCCGCTCAACCCGCTGGAGGGCCACAAGGCGCTCAACTACTGGGCGCGTCTGCGCGATCTGCAGATCGCGGCGAGCAAGGGCGCGGCCGAGGCCCTCGTGCTCAGCATCACCAACCACGTCTGCTCCGGCTGCGTGAGCAACCTGCTGCTGATCAAGGACGGCTCGCTCATCACCCCGATCGCTCGCGGCGAGGAGCTGGACGTCGCCGGCAAGGAGTCCGCGCCGATTCCGAGCCCCGTCGTTCCGGGGATCGTGCGGGCCTGGGCGATGGATCGTGCCGAGCGGCTCGGGCTGAGGGTCCAGCGCCGGATGGTCTCGCTGCAGGATGTCCTGGGCGCGGACGAGGCGATGCTCACGAACTCGAGCTGGGGCGTTCTGCCGGTCGTGCGGCTGGAGGCGAACGCCATCGGCGCCGGCGCGCCCGGCAAAGTGACGCTGGATCTTCGCGGCGCGTGGCTCGACCGGTTGCCGCGCCCGACGGACCCGCTCTGACGCCTATCGCGGCTGGTCACGAACGATGACCCGCACGTTTCGACGGCCGTCGAGCATGCCGTTCGGCGACCGCATTCGGGTAAGAAGGACGCGCGCCCCGTGAGCCAGCGCCACGGCCACGACGGCCAGAAGTCCCAGCAGCAACAGGGGCACGATCAAGATCACGGCAAGGACCACCAAGGCCACGATCGCCGGCCCCGTCAGACCGGCGATTCGGCGCGATTCCCACGCTGCGGATTGCGACCAGATCCGGCCCATGAATGATGGTAGGGGCTGTTTCGACAGGACAAAAAACAAGAACCCTTCGGGGACTCCGAAGGGTACTTGACGGGACGAGCGAGTCCCGGTTGGTTCCTGGATTTGGGGGGATTGTTCGCGCGCCGAAGCACTCGAACAGGTGATCCCAAAAGCCGCGAGCCCGTCCTCGAAGGCCTTGGGAACATCCCCGTAACACCTGAAGGTACATCGGGTTACGTTCCTGGACAAGCGGCCGGAATGACATTCGCAAAAAGAGGCGAATCCGCCATAATAGGGGGTCTATTATCAGACCGTTAGCCACCACCGATACAGGGGGGATAGCGTCGAACTGAGTTGATCCGGCATCGGCCTGCGGCATCCATCGGCGCATGCCTCGAACGCGTTCGGTGTGCCCTTGGCTACGCTGTCCCAATCGCTGCTCCGAGTCGAGAGGAGCCGATCGCCGACATCGCAACAGGTAGTAGCCGCTTCCGCACACATGCCGAGTCCCGTGCCACAGGTTGTTGCACCCTCCGAGGCCGCCCCGGCCATCCAGGGGGGATTCGTCCACCTTCACCTGCACAGCGAGTTCTCGCTGCTCGACGGTGGCAACCGCATCGACAAGCTCGTGAAGCGCGTGAAAGAGCTCGGGATGAACGCGGTCGCCGTGACCGACCACGGCAACCTGTTCGGCGCGGCCACGTTCTTTCTGGCGTGCAAGGAGCACGGCGTGCTCCCGATCCTCGGTGTGGAGGCGTATGTCACGCCGCCCGGTCGGCCGCGGACGGATCGGACGTTCACGGGTGTAAGCGACGGCGGGTACCACCTCGTGCTGCTCGCGGAGAACCAGAAGGGGTGGGAGAACCTGCTGGTGCTGTGCTCCGAGGCGTACCTGACGGGCTTCTACTTCAAGCCGCGGATCGACCGGGATCTGCTGGAGAAGCACTCCGAGGGGTTGGTCGCGATCAACGGCCACCTCGGAAGCGAGATCGGCGAGCACCTGCTCGCGTACGAGCGTTCCGGGGACGCCAAGCACTGGGAGAAGGCCGTCGAGAGCGCGCAGTGGCACGCCCGGGTGTTCAATCAGGGCCGGGCGGCGCGGGCCGCCGGAGCGCCCGGTTTTTTCGTCGAGCTCCAGCACCACGTGCTCGAGCAGAACTCGATCAACAAGCACCTGATCAGGCTCGCCAAGGAGCTCGATCTGCCGCTGGTGTGCGACAACGACTCGCACTTCCTCAAGAAAGAGGACCACGACGCCCACGACACGCTCATCTGCATCTCGACGGGCAAGGTGAAGAACGACCCGGACCGCATGCGGTATCCGGAGGAGATCTACGTCAAGAGCCCGGAGGAGATGCGCTCGCTCTTCGAGGGCGAGTACGGCGAGATCGGCCGGATCGCCATCGAGAACACGGTGAAGATCGCCGAGCGCTGCGCCGGCAAGGTGAAGCTGCCGCTCGGCGTAAGCCACGCGCCGATGGTGCGCGTGAAACTCCCCGATGCGAAGAAGTTGCCCAAGCCCGACGACGACGAGTTCGGCGGCGACCTGACGGCGTGGTACAAGGCCTACTGCGCCAGGTTTGAGGTCACGCCGTTCATCACGCCCCCGGGCGCGAGCGACGACGAGCGCAAGAAGCTCGACGCCGAGGCGAAGAGTGAGTGCGACGAAGCGCTCCGCATGCTCGCCGAGGCCGGGTTCGTCTGGCGATACGGCTCGGGTCCGGGCACCGCCACGCTCCGCGTGGCGTCGGATTCCGATGCCAAACCCCACGCGGAGCGCGGGGGCGCCCAAACCGACGAAAAGGCCGCGCGCCTGCGGCGCGAGCTCAAGATCCTCGCCGACAAGGGCATCAGCGCGTACTTCCTCATCGTCTGGGACTTCGTGAACTGGGGCCGCCAGCGCTCGATCCCCGCGCTGGCCCGTGGTTCGGGCGTCGGCACGATGGTCGGCTACGTGCTCGGCCTCTCCAACGCCTGCCCGGTGCGCTACGGCCTGCTCTTCGAGCGATTCACCGACCCGGACCGGAGCGAGTATCCCGATATCGATATCGACCTCTGCCAGGACGGGCGGGCCGAGGTCATCGACTACGTGCGCCAGAAGTACGGCCACGTGGCGCAGATCATCACCTTCGGAACGCTCAAGGCCCGCGCGGCCGTGCGCGACGTCGCCCGTGTGATGGAGATCCCGCTCGCCGAGGCCGACAAGCTCGCGAAGATGATCCCCGAGCAGCTCGGGATGACGCTCGACCAGGCGCTCGTGGATGAGCCGGAGCTCAAGAAGCTCTACGACTCGGACCCGCGGATCACCAAGCTCATCGACAACGCCCGCACGATCGAGGGCCAGGCCCGGCACGCGAGCGTGCACGCCGCGGGCGTCATCGTCGCCACGCGCCCGCTCCACGAGATCGTCCCGCTCTACAAGCAGTCGGGCGCGGCCGACCACGAGATCGTGACCCAGTGGGACGGCCCGACGTGCGAGAAGGTCGGCCTGCTGAAGATGGACTTCCTCGGCCTGCGCACGCTGAGCGTGATCGAGCGGGCCAAGGCGCTCATCCGCGAGACGCTCGATGAGCGGGCGGTGTGGGAGGCCGTGGGGCGGGGCGCGGAGTTTGAGGTGTCAAGGAAGACGGACCCTCGACACTTCGACACCTCGGCACCTCGACACCTTTCCCATCCTCTCGACCTCGACCGCCTCACCTTCGACG
>DASZWV010000158.1:0-9761 GCA_035546115.1 Phycisphaerales bacterium | reverse complement strand
TCGGCGCCGCCGATGATGGCGCCGGCGTGGCCCATGCGCTTGCCGGGGGGGGCGGTCCGGCCGGCGATGAACGCGGCGACGGGCTTCTTGACGTTGGCGCGGATGAACTCGGCCGCGGCGATCTCGTCGGTGCCGCCGATCTCGCCGATCATGAGGATGCCGTGGGTGTGGGGGTCGGCCTCGAACATGCGGATGCAGTCGATGTGCGAGAGGCCGCGGACGGGGTCGCCGCCGATGCCGACGCAGGTGGACTGGCCGAGGCCGAGGCGGGAGGTCTGCCAGACGGCCTCGTAGGTGAGGGTGCCGGAGCGGCTGACGATGCCGACGGCCTTGCCGGACTTGGCCTCGCTGACGTGGGTGTGGATGTAGCCGGGCATGATGCCGATCTTGCAGCCGCCACCACCGCCGCCGCCCTTGGCCTTCGAGGTGTATACATCCGACGAACTCTCGCCCGAGCCCGTCTTCTTCCCTGGTGTGATCACCCCCGGGCAGTTCGGCCCGATGAGACATATCTGCTTCTGGGTGCCAGCGCGCTCCGCGTGGTGATTCTCCGATCCCCCCGCACCCCCCAACCCCACGCGGAGCGTGGGGGTACCCAAGGCCGAGTTCATCTCGTCGAGGACCGCGCGGGCCTTGACCATGTCGTTGACGGGGATGCCCTCGGTGATGCAGCAGATGACGCGCACGCCGGCGTCGGCGGCTTCCAGGATTGCGTCGGCGGCGAAGGCGGGCGGGACGAAGATCATGGTGGCGCCCGCGCCGGTGGCGCGGACGGCCTGGTCGACGGTGTCGAAGATGGGGACGCTCGCGGAGGCGTCGATCTCGAACTTCTGTCCGCCCTTGCCGGGGGTGACGCCGCCAACGATCTGGGTGCCGTAGAGGAAGCAGCCCCTGGTGTGCTGGCCGCCGAAGCCGCCGGTGATGCCCTGGCAGATGACTTTCGTGTTCGCGTCGATGAGGATGGACATGGGCGGGCAGTGTAGGGGCGGATGGGCGGCGATCCTGCCCCGGCGTGGACGGTGCGCTGGGGGAAAGACCGGGGTTTTTGCCGCGTATCCTTTCCTGATGTCCACCACAGCTTCTCGTGAGATCAAGCCGGCATCCGCCGCTGCATCGGGCGCCAAGACCATGTCTTCTGCAACCACCAACGGGGCCGCGGGCGCGGCCGCGGGCACGATGCGCGCCCTTGTGAAGCATCAGGCGGGCCCGGGCCTGCAGTTCGTGACGACGCGTCCGATCCCGGAGGTTGGCCCTCGCGATGTGCTCATTCGCGTGAAGAAGGCGGGCATCTGCGGGACCGACCGGCACATCTGGGAGTGGGACCACTGGGCGGCCAATCGGATCCCGGTGGGGATCGTGACCGGGCATGAGTTCGTGGGCACGATCGAGCGGGTGGGCTCGGCGGTGACGAAGTTCAAGCCCGGGCTGCGCGTGAGCGCGGAGGGGCACATCTGCTCCGGGACGGACTACAACGCGCGCACCGGCAACGCGCACATCGCGCGGGACACGAAGATCCTGGGCGTGGATCGCGACGGCGTGTTTGCCGAGTTCGTCTCGGTGCCGGAGGAGAACGTGTGGCCGGTGCACCCGAGCATCCCGGACCATATCGCGGCGGTGCTGGACCCATTGGGCAACGCCGTGCACACGGTGATGTCGGCGAACGTGTCGGCCAAGACGGTGCTGATCACGGGCGTGGGGATCATCGGGCTGATGGCCGTGACGGTGGCCAAGGCGGCGGGGGCGAGCCGGATCTTCGTGACGGATGTGGATGAGAAGCGGCTGAGGCTTGCCAAGAAGCTTGGCGCGGCCGAGGCGTGGAAGGCGAGCGATCCGAAGTGGATCGAGAAGGTCCGGGCCCTGACCCGGGGCGATGGGCCGGACGTGCTGCTGGAAATGTCGGGGCATCCGGCGGCGATCGACGACGGCTTCAAGGCGCTGCGGATGGGCGGGACGGCCGCGCTGCTGGGGATTCCCAGCCGGGCGATCTCGTTCGACCTGAACAACCACGTGATCTTCAAGGGGGCGACGGTGCTGGGGATCAACGGGCGGCGGATGTTCGAGACGTGGTACCAGATGGAGGAGCTGCTGCTCTCGGGGCGGCTGGAACTCGACGACATCATCACGCACCAGATCCCGTTCGCGGAGTTTGCCAAGGGGTTCGGGCTGATGCAGAGCGGGGAGGGGATCAAGATCGTGATGGATGTGGCGGGATGACGCCGCCGAGCGACCAGGGCGGCCCGCTGCACTTTCGCCCCCGCCACCGTCTCCGCCACGCGCTGGAGTTTGATGCGGTGTACGGCGCGAAGATGCGGAAGACCCGGGGGCCGCTGGCGGTGTTCTCGATGCCGAACACGCTGGAGCATCCGCGGCTGGGGCTGGCGGTGGGTTCGCGGGCTGGGAACGCCGTGGTGCGGAACCGGTGGAAGCGTGTGATCCGCGAGGCGTTTCGCTTGCAGCAGCACATGCTGCCGCGGACCGAGGAGGGGCATGGCTACGACTACATCGTCGGGGTTCGGCCCGGGCCGGAGCAGCGGCCGTGGCCGCTGAGCGCGTGCATGAAGGCGCTGGCGGAGCTTGCGGCGGAGTCGGACCGGGAGTGGCGGCGGCGGGTGAACCGGTAGCGTGCGGCCAACAATCGGGGATGGAGCCTCTGACGCGAAGACCATGGCTGGTTCGGGCGGCGTGTGTGCCGTTCATCGCGGCGGTGTGGGCGTATCGGATCACGCTGGGGCCGCTGCTGGGCGGGCAGTGCCGGTTTCACCCGACGTGCTCGCAGTACGCGCTGGATGCGTATCGCACGCATGGGCCGGTGCGGGCATCGGTGCTGACCGTTCGGCGGCTGCTGCGGTGCCACCCGTTTGTGAAGGGGGGCTTTGATCCGGTGCCGCTGCCGGAACGGCCGGGGAGCCAAACGGGGCGGAAGCGGCCGGGGGTCTGAATCTCGCCGGGTCACTAACTTTTTGCTCGACCCGGGGCTAAGTGAGCGTATACTAGCAAGTTGTGAGGTGATTCTGTCGATGTGTGCGGTCTCGATTCCACCCGGGCGATCTGGAATGTAAGTCGTTTATTGTCAGAGGGTTATTGTGGGACGCCTTCCTGCCGCACAACGCAAGGAGCAACTGCTCGATACGGCGGCGCGGCTGTTCGCCGTGCATGGCTATGCGGGCGCGACCACGAGCCAGATCGCCAAGGCCGCGGGGGTGACCGAGCCCATCATCTACCGGCACTTTGAGTCCAAGCGGGAGCTGTTCATCGCGCTGATCCACCGGACGAGCGAGGCGACGATCCGGCTGTGGGAGCACGAGCTGGCGGCGGCGGCGGACCCGGCGGACCGGCTGAAGCGGCTGATCAACGCGAACCCGATGGTGGCGAACATGGGACGGGGGATCTATCGCGTGATCGTGCAGGCGATGACGGAGGTGGAGGACCCGAAGATCCTCGCGGCGCTGTCGGAGCACGTGAAGACGCTGCACACGTTCCTGATGCGCGAGATCCAGCAGGCGCAGGACTCGCACCGGGTGAGCAAGCGGTTCTCGCCGGAGCTGACGGCGTGGGCGCTGATCCACCAGGGGCTGGGGTACGGCGTGCTGAGCGCGATGGGCGTGGCGCACCACGGCACGGACCACGCGGGGCACACGATCGTGGACATGCTCGGCGAGCTGCTGCTCGGGCAGAACTACAAGCGGCCGTAGCCGGGCGCGACGGGGGGGCCCGTCAGCCGAGCATGCGCCCGTGGAGCACGGGCATCTCGCTGAGGTACGCCCGGGCGTCGGGGAGTTGCGAGCGTTCGAAGTCGTCGTATCGGCCGTCGAAGCAGATTCTGCCGTTGTGGAGGAGGACGACCCGGGGCCGGATGCGGCGGAGGAGCTCGCGGTCGTGCGTGACGATGATCGTGGTGCGCTTGGCGCCCGCGCGGCCGAGGGGCTTGCGGCCCTCGAGGTCCTTGAACTCGAAGCCGGGGCCGATGGGGCTGTTGTGCAGCTTGAAGATGAGCTCGTGGATGGTGGAGCCGATGCCGGGGTCGAGGCCGGTGGTGGGCTCGTCGTAGAACATGAGGAGCGGATCGCAGGCGATGGCCCGGGCGACGGCGACGCGCTTGGCCATGCCGCCGGAGAGCTCGTCGCGGTCCTTGTCGATGACGTCGCTCACGTCGAGGGCGACGCTCCTGAGCGCCTCGGTCGTGCGCTTGTCGATGTCGGGCTCGGCGGTGGTGGTGTGCTCGCGCAGCCAGAAGGCGATGTTCTCGCGGACGCTGCCGGAGAAGAGCGCGTTGCGCTGGAAGACGACGGCCCAGTGCAGGCGGATGAGGTCGAGGGCGTCCGCGCTGAGCGTGCCGATGTCGCGCAGCGGCGCGGCGCCGTCGGGGCCGGGCGCGGCGTTGTGGTCCGCGGCGAGGACGCGGCCGGAGGTGGGCGTCATCAGTCCGATGAGATGGTCGAGCAGGACGGTCTTGCCGGAGCCGGATGCGCCCACGATGCAGGCGATGTCGCCGGCGCAGACCCTGAGATCGATGGCGCGCAGGACCTCGCGGTCTCCGAACGAGCGACCGAGTCCTTCGGCGGCGATCTCGATCGGACTGTCGCACGGGCTGGGCACGACCAACGGTAGCGGGCGGGGAGGCGGGCACGCGACCGGCTCGAATCGGTCGCCTCGCATCATCTACGATTGCCGGTGAGCATCTACCTGGACAACAACGCGACCACGGAGGCGCCGGAGCCGGTGCGGGCCGCGATGGCCGAGATGCTCGACACGCACTGGCACAACCCGTCGAGCGTGCACCGGCCCGGGCAGGCGGCGCGGCACCGGGTGGAACTGGCGAGGAAGAGGCTCGCGGAGCTGATCGGGGCGCGGCCGCGGCAGGTCACGATTTGCGGGTCGGGGACGGAGGCGATCGACCTGGCGATTCGGGGGGCGCTGCTGGCGCAGGGGCGACTCGGCGGGGCACGCAAGGCCGAGCCGGGACCGGGGGCGATCGTGACGACGCGCGTGGAGCATGTCGCGATCCGCGATCTGGTGGGGGCGCTCGAGCGCGAGGAGGGCGTGCGGACGCTGTGGGCGGATCTGGATGCGGATGGGCTTGTCGACCTGCGATCGTTTCGCGCGATGCTGGGCTCCAGCCCCGACGTGGCGCTGGCGAGCGTGCAGATGGCGAACAACGAGACCGGGATCGTGCAGCCCGTGCAGGAGATCGCGGCGATCTGCCGCGAGCGGAACGTGCTGTTCCACACCGATGCCACGCAGTACGTGGGGAAGATGCCGGTCGTGGTGGAGGGTGCCGAGGTGACGAGGGGTCGGGGTGCCGAGGGCGAGACTGGGTCGGCGCGCGGGCGCCCTGGCGCTTGCCTGGGCGTCGATCTGCTCACGTACAGCCCGCACAAGTTTCACGGGCCCAAGGGGGTGGGCGTGTTGTATTCGCGTCCCGGCGTGCGGACGGCGCCGCTGATCCATGGCGAGCAGGAGCAGGGGCGGCGCGGGGGGACGGAGAACGTGGCGGGGATCGTCGGCGCGGGGGTGGCGGCGGAGTTGGCGATGGCGTGGCTGGCCGACCCGGCGAACATCGAGCGCGGGCGGGAACTGCGGGATCGTTTCGAGGCGGCGGTGCTGCGGGCCGTGCCGGACGCTCATGTGAATGGGCAGAACTCGGCGCGATTGTGGAACACGTCGAGCATCGGCTTCCCGCGGCTGGAGGCCGAGGCGCTGCTGCTGCTGTTGAGCGAGCGGGGCGTGTGCGCCTCGGCGGGGGCGGCGTGCGCGAGTGGATCGCTGGAGCCCTCGCCGGTGCTCAGGGCGTTGAACATTCCCCCCGAGATCGCGCACGGCACGCTGCGGTTCAGCCTGGCGCGGACGACCACGTGGGAGGAACTCGGCGCGGCGGTGGAGATCATCGCGGAGTGCGTGGCCCGGCTGAGGCAATCCATGAGCGACGTTCGCTGAGACGGGGTTGCGCGCGACTTCTACCCTTGGTGCATGTCGCAGAATCCCTATGCCCAGATCGGTTCGGAGTCCGGGGGCCAGTTTCCGTATGGTCCGGACCTGGTTCCCTCGAATCCCGGGCGCACGAGCATTCTCGCCATCGTGGCGCTGGTGCTGGCCGTCTGCGGGTGCGTGTGCCCGGTGCTCGTGGTGCCCGGCGCCCTGGCGATGGTGCTGGGGGGAATCTCGATCGTCACGATGGCGATGGAGAACTGGCGCATCCGGGGCATCGGGCTGGCGATCACGGCGATCTGCCTGGGGGCCTTTCAGTGCGTGGTCGTGGCGTTGCTGTTCTTCGGCATCTACCAGCCGATCATGGGGGGCTGGCGCAGCGTGGTGGTTGGCCCCGTGGGGCAGGTGTTGACGAGCATCGACAAGGGAGACGTCGCGGGCGCGCGGGCGGGGCTGACGCCGCACGCGCAGACGCTCATTTCCGAGGAGATGCTCGCGGACTTCGGCAAGCGGTACCGAGCGCACCTCGGCAAGTTCGTTGAGTTTCCGAGCAACCCGGTGGACATCTGGCAGACGTACAAACGGATCAAGCCGTCGTTCCGCGCGCTGGACGATGGGAGCGGGCAGCCCAACACGCAGAACGTGATCCCGCTTCCCGGGCGGTTCGAGAAGGGCGAGGCGCTGGTGATCATGCAGCTGGACCAGAGCGAGATGCCCGACCGGCACATTCGCTCGAGCGGCGGCTCGGGCGTCTCCACGACCGTCACGCCGCCCAGCACGGGAACCACGGCGCACAACGGCCAATGGCAGATGCCGGTGCTGAACATCGGGATCGCGACGACCGACGGGCAGGTCGAGTGGCTGATCGATCCGGATGTGGCGCGCAAGAGCGGCCGTCCGCCGGCCGGCGCGCCGCACAAGAAGGGGCGGCATCCCCAGGACTCGAACGGACCTCCGCCGCCGGACGCCGATCACCGCGATCCGGCCGGCCCGGACGCCCCCTCGGCGCCGCCCGCCCCGCCCGACGACAAACCCTAAACTCTCTCTCGTGCCCGCCGCGCCCTCCCATGAAGTCTCGCTGCCGCCCTCCCCGCAACCGGAGCCGGTGATCTCGTGCCGCGGGGTGACCAAGAGTTTCGAGGGGCGCGCGGTGCTGGATGGGATCACCTTTGACGTGCAGCCGGGCGAGACGATGGTGGTGATGGGGGGCTCGGGGTGCGGCAAGAGCACGCTGCTGCGGTGCATGATCGGCTCGCACCGGATCGACTCGGGCTCGATCACGCTGTTCGGTCGCGACATCGCGGGCCTGCGCGGCGAGGAGATGGACGAGGTCCGCAAGAACTTCGGGATCCTGTTCCAGTCGGGGGCGCTGTTCAACTCGATGACGGTGGCGGAGAACGTGGCCCTGCCGCTGCGCGAGCACACGGACCTGGACCCGGGCACCGTGGAGATCATGGTGAAGATCAAGCTCGAGCTGGTCGGGCTGCGCGAGCACGCGGACAAGTATCCGGCGCAGATCTCCGGCGGCATGAAGAAGCGGGCGGGGCTGGCGCGGGCCCTGGCGCTGGACCCGCGGATCCTGTTCTACGACGAGCCGAGCGCGGGGCTGGACCCGGTGACGAGCGCGGAGATCGACCGGCTGATCGTGGACCTGACGCGGAAGGTGGGCGTGACGAGCGTGGTGGTGACGCACGAGATGGATTCGGCGTTCACGATCGCGGACCGGATGATCATGCTGGACAAGGGGCGCGTGCTCATGCAGGGAACGCGCGGGGATTTCGATGCGCTCCGCAAGGTTCCCGACGCGGCGGCGGCGCTTCTGCCGGTGGAGCAGCGGCTGGTCAGGCAGTTTCTGCGCGGGGATGCGGAGGGGCCGATCACGGAGCGGAAGGCCTCCACGAGCTACGCGGAGGACCTGCTCGGCCACCTGCCGCGGCTCGGGCCGGACACGCCGAGCGTGGAGACCACGCGCGGCTGAGGCCCCCGCCCGCGGTGCGCGGGAAACGCTACCCTGTCGGCCATGAGCGCGGGAAGAGCCACCAGGAACAACGTCGTCGCCGGCCTGTTCGTGGTCGCGGCGGCGATTCTGTTCGTGGTCGTGATCGTGGTGATGTCGAACATCGGCGACCTGTTCACGCCGCAGTCGGAGTACACGGTCCGCTTCTCGATCCTGGACGGCGTGGAGGGGCTGGACGACGGCGCGCCGGTCAAGATCGGCGGGCAGCGGGTGGGCAAGGTCAAGAAGATCGTGGCGCACATGCAGGCGGGGAAGCCCGATGCGATCGACGTGATCATCCAGATCCCGTCGTCGATCAAGCTCACGACCGACCTGGAGGCGCAGCTGCTCAAGCCGCTGCTGGGGACGGGGAGCAGCATCAACATCTCGAAGCCGTACATCGAGGAGGGCGGGGCCCCGCCGGCGTCGAATCCGATCGCTCCCAACTCGGTGATCGAGGGCCACGCCGGCCCGCCCGGGTTCCTGAACGCCAGCGATTATGCGAAGCTGCGCTCGCTCCTGAAGCAGGGGGACGACTTCGTCCGCGAGTCTCGCCCGAAGATCGACGAGATGATCGACGATGCCAGGGCCGGGGTGAAGAGCTTCCGGACCGTGGGAGACGACGTTCAGAAGAAATGGCCGGCGTGGAGCCAGCAGGTCTCCGACTTCGTGTCGCGCGTGGAGAAGGCGTCGCAGAGCTTCGATTCGATCGTGGCGAAGATCGACACGGCCGCGTCGTCGGTGGAGACGGGCGTGCAGAAGGCCGAGGCGTTCGTGGATCGGGCCAAGAAGCTGATCGACGACAACGCGGACAAGATCGACTCGATCATCAAGGACGCGAGGAGCATCGCGGAGCGGGCCAACACCGTGTGGTCGGACAAGGTCACCGGCATCATGGACCGGGCGAGCGACGCGCTGAAGACGGCCGACGACACGATCCGGCAGGGGCGCGATGTGCTGACGCGCAACTCATCGCAGATCGATGATGTGGTGACGAATATCTCGCTGGCGGCGCAGCAGCTCAAGCTGGCGATGGTGGAGATCCGGGCTTCGCCGTGGCGGCTGACGTATCAGCCCGGGAAGAAGGAACTGGAGAACGAACTGCTGTACAACTCGGTGCGGCAGTATTCGGATGCGGTCGGCGAGCTCAAGTCGGCGGCGGAATCGCTGAAGGCCGTCACGCAGCGGGCCGAGCAGGGGACCGCCGTCGATCAGGCGCAGGTCGAGGCGATGACGGCGCGGCTGAAGCGGGCGTTCGAGGAATACCAGAAGACCGAGAAGGCGTTCCTGGATCGCTGGGCCCGTCCCGACAAATAAGCGCCCGCGGGATTGGTCGGCTTGCGGGGCGCGAGGCGCACGAAGAGGAAACGGAGCGCACGGAGATGCGCATCTGGTTTGAACCGGATGATCTCCGTCGTGTTCGTCGATCCTTCCTTCGGGACTTCGTGCCCCGGGCCCTGCACGAACGGGGCGGATCAATCCAGCGCGGCCGCGCCGGAGATGATCTCGGTGAGCTCGGTGGTGATCTGGGCCTGGCGGGCGCGGTTGTACTGGCGGGTGAGGCGCTTGCCCATTTTGCCAGCGTTGTCGGTGGCGGACTTCATGGCGACCATGCGGGCGATGTGCTCGCTGACGATGGCGTCGTTGATGGCCTGCATGAGCGTGCTCTTGACGGAGGCGGGGAGGAGCGTGTTGAGCAGTTGCTCGGCGGGCGGGCTGAACTCGTAGTCCACGGCGACCTTCGGCTCGCCGGCTGCCGGTGCGCTCTCCGTCGGCGGCTGGAGGGGGAGGAGCTGCATGACCGTCGGGCGCTGGCGGCCGGCGGAGAAGAACTTCATGT